>CANNNB010000117.1 GCA_947505995.1 Comamonadaceae bacterium | reverse complement strand
GAAAAATGTCCCTAGACAACGTCACCCCTGGTAGCAAAGTACCCGAAGAATTCAACGTCATCATCGAAATCCCGATGAACGCCGACCCCGTGAAATACGAAGTGGACAAGGCCACTGGCGCCATTTTTGTCGATCGCTTCATGAGCACTTCGATGCATTACCCCACCAACTATGGCTATGTCCCCAAAACCATCAGTGGTG
This sequence comes from Comamonadaceae bacterium, assembly GCA_947505995.1. The sequence goes on along the minus strand of CANNNB010000117.1, from coordinate 7,020 downwards.
ATGGCGATCCTGTAGACGTGTTGGTGATTACCCCAGTGCCCTTAATTCCTGGTGTTGTCGTTCCATGCCGCGCCATTGGTATTTTAAAAATGGAAGATGAAGCGGGCGAAGACGGCAAAGTTTTGGCCGTGCCCACAGACAAAATTTTGTCCATCTACACCCAATGGCAAAAGCCTGAAGACTTAAACCCGCTGCGTTTGAAAACCATTGCGCACTTCTTTGAGCATTACAAAGATTTGGAAGTGGGCAAGTGGGTCAAAATTCTTGGCTGGGAAGGCCCAGAATCTGCCAAGAAAGAAATCTTGGATGGCATCGCCAATTACCAAAAAGAAAACGCCTAAACAAATCTAGGCCTCCCCAAGAGGCTTCCAGCTTGTTGCAAAAGCCGATCACTTCGCTTTGAGGGGAGATCGGCCTTCCAAGTTTTCCAAATAGGCTGACACGCCGTGGCCTTCATTTTCCAAATATTTTTCTACCGCATCGGCAAAGCCAGGGTGGGCTAGCCAATGCGCACTATTGGCTTTGACCGGCAGCAGTGCCCGCGCCATTTTGTGCTCGCCTTGCGCACCGCCTTCAAACCGCTCTACACCTTTGGCGATGCACCACGCAATGGGTTGGTAGTAGCAGGCCTCAAAGTGCAAACAATCGACGCGCTCTAAGGCTCCCCAATATCGGCCATAGGCAACGTTGTTGCCCAGGCCAATCAAACTGCAAGCCATGCGCTGGCCATTTTTTTCTGCAATGAAAAGCACCCAGTTGTCGGGCATGGTGTCTTGCATGCGCTGGAAAAAATCACGATTTAAGTAAGGTGCGTTGCCATGCTCGAAATACGTTTGGGCATAGCATTGGTAAAAGAAATCCCAATCTGCGCTTTGAATCTGAGCACCTTCGTAGGCTTTGAAAACAACCCCAGCTTCAGCCACTTTTCGCCGTTCTTGTTTAATTTTTTTTCGTTTTTCCTGGTTCAAGGCTGTCAAAAATTGTTCAAAGTCTGAGTACGGTGCGTTGTGCCAATGAAATTGAACGGTGTGCCGGCTCAGCCAGCCAGCTCCTTCGGTCATTTGTAGGTCATTGTTCGATAAAAACAACAAGTGCAAAGAGGACCAATCTTCTTTCTGGGCCAGTTCAACCAAAGCCGACAAAAGGGCCAATTGGCTTTGGCTTGAGTCGGCCAACAGGCGGGAGCCAGGAACAGGCGTGAACGGCACGGCACTGACAGCTTTGGGGTAGTAGTTCAAACCATGCCTCTGGTAGGCATCCGCCCAGGCCCAATCGAACACATATTCCCCATAAGAATGGGGCTTGATGTACAACACAGCTGCGCCAGCCAATTGGCCTGCCTGCGGCGGCAAGGCATGTCGAAGTGTGACAAGCTGCAATTTCCAACCCGATTGCGCAGAGGCGGAGCCGCTTTCCTCCATGGCGCTTAGGTAGGCGTGGCGCATGAAGGGGGTGGGCTCGGTTTGTAAATCTAGCAAGGTATCCCAAGCCTGCGCCGAAACATCGCGCATCGAACCCTGCACCTCAATGACATAATTGTTGGAATTGAATTCCTTCACCTGTATGACCCTTCAACTTTGTATAGCCCAACTCAACTTCGTCGTCGGCGACATGCCTGGCAACGCTCGCAGAATTATCGAGGCTGCACGCACGGCTTATGGCCAAGGTGCCAAAGTCTTGATAACCCCTGAGCTGGCCATTTGCGGCTATGCCGCTGAAGACCTTCTGCTGCGGCCCGCATTTATCGACGCCTGTGATGATGCCTTGAAAACAGTGGCCCGCGAGTTGGCTGGGTTAAAAGGTTTGCATGTGGTGGTAGGACACCCCGAAGGGGGCGGCATACAAAGCCGAAGCGTATCCGTCACGAAGCGCTTTAACCGAGCCAGTGTCTTGTGCGAAGGGCAGGTCATTGCCAGCTACGCCAAGCAAGAATTGCCCAATTACCAAGTCTTTGACGAACGTCGATATTTCACTCCGGGCCATGAACCCTGTGTGTTTGAGGTGGACGGCGTGAAAATGGGTTTGCTAATTTGTGAGGATGCCTGGTTTGAAGCCCCTGCTCAAAATGCACGCCATGCTGGCGCGCAATTGCTGTTGGTCTTGAATGCGTCGCCATTTCATGTGGGTAAAGGGCTCGAGCGCGAGGTTCAGATGGGCCAGCGCGTACGCGAGTGCGGTTTGCCGCTGGTCTATGCGCATTTGGTGGGTGGACAAGATGAAGTCATTTTTGAAGGCCGATCCTTTGCCCTCAATGACAAGGCGGAGGTTGTCGCAAGGGCGCCTGCTTTTCAAGAATGCTTGCAAACCATCAGCGTTCAAAGGCAGCAAAGCGCTGCAGGCTTGCAAATCTCAGGTACCGAAGTGGCACCAGGTAGCGCGTGGCAAGAAGACCTTTGGCACGCATTGGTTTTGGGCATTCGAGACTATTTGGGCAAGAATGGTTTTCCTACTGCTATCTTGGGACTCTCAGGCGGCATCGACTCCGCCTTGGTATTGGCGCTGGCTGTTGACGCCTTGGGCGCAGACAAAATTCATGCAGTCATGATGCCTTCGCCTTACACAGCTGACATCAGTTGGATTGACGCGAGAGAGATGGTCAAGCGCCTTGGCGTGCGTTACGACGAAATCTCCATTGCCCCCTTGTTTGAAGGTTTCAAATTGGCTTTGTCAGATCAATTCAAAGGAATGGCAGAAGACACCACCGAAGAAAACATTCAGGCTCGTGTTCGCGGCACTTTGCTCATGGCCTTGTCTAACAAAACGGGTGGCATCGTCCTCACCACGGGCAACAAGAGTGAAATGGCCACAGGTTATTGCACCCTTTATGGCGACATGGCTGGCGGTTTTGCAGTGATCAAGGACGTTGTCAAAACGCAAGTCTTTCAGTTGGCCGAATGGCGCAATCAAAATGATCCCTATGGCACTGGCCCAAATCCCATCCCCGAGCGAATCATTACCCGTCCGCCAAGTGCGGAATTGAGGGCGGATCAAAAAGACCAAGACAGCCTGCCACCCTATGAAGTCTTAGACGCCATCGTGCAACGCTACATGGAGAACGATGAAGGCATACAAGCGCTGGTGGCCGATGGCTTTGATCGAGCAGATGTTGAGAAAGTCACTAGACTGATCAAACTCAACGAGTACAAACGCAGACAATCTCCTGTGGGAATTCGTGTCACACACCGCAGTTTTGGCAAAGATTGGCGTTATCCTATTACCAATCGATTTCGAGCTTAATTTTTTCCGACTGGACTTTACTCATGAAACAAATCACAGCCATCATCAAACCCTTCAAACTCGAAGAAGTGCGTGAGGCACTTGCTGAGTGTGGTGTAACGGGACTCACTGTGACAGAAGTCAAGGGATTCGGTCGTCAAAAAGGACACACAGAACTTTACCGCGGTGCCGAATATGTGGTCGACTTTTTACCTAAAGTGAAGGTGGAAGTTGCAGTCAAAGATGGTGACGTAGAAAGCTGTGTCGACGCCATTGTGAAAGCGGCACGCACGGGAAAAATTGGTGACGGCAAAATCTTCATCACCTCCGTCGAGCGAGCCATTCGCATTCGCACAGGCGAAGTCGACGACGACGCGGTTTAAGTGCGGAGGGTTTAAATCGACTGGCTCAAGAAGGGCGTTGGCATGCCTGCAGCTTGTATCAAATTGGGTAACAACTTTTGAGCATCGCTGTCTGTTTGGATTAAATCCATTTGCCATGAGCCCATGAATTGATGTTGCACCACGCTGTTTAAAAAAGTCAACATAGGGTCGTAGAAGCCATTAAGGTTGAGCAGGCCAATGGGCTTGTTGTGGTAGCCCAACTGACGCCAAGTCCAAACCTCATAAAATTCTTCGAAGGTGCCAATCCCGCCTGGCAATGCAATGAATGCATCGGCGCGTTCTGCCATCATTCTTTTGCGATCGTGCATGGTTTCCACCACATGCAGTTCGGTGCAGCCCGTGTGAGCCCATTCATTTTCAACCAGCGCGCGCGGTATAACGCCAACCACGCGACCACCTGCAGCAAGGGTTGCATCGGCAACGATGCCCATCAACCCATTTCTGCCACCACCGTACACAAGCTGCCCGCCGTGTTGTGCAATCCATTGACCCACTTGTTCGGTAGATTCAGCAAAGGCGGGTTCGTTACCAGGCTTGGAGCCGCAGTAAACACAAATTGAAAAAAGAGGATCAGCCATGGATGTATTTCCAAATGGCGGCAGACCAAACACCTAAGCATAGAAAAAGGCTGAGCAGCACAGCAGCACTGCCCATGTCCTTGGCACGCTTGGACAGCGCATGCCATTCAGTGCCAATTCTGTCGATGGCCGTTTCAATGCCGGTATTTAACAGCTCGACCACCATGACAAAAATAACAGAGCCACACAACAAGGAAACTTCAACCCAAGTCTGACCTAGCCAAAAAGCGGCAGGAATGAGAAAGATGGCGAGCAAGGCTTCTTGGCGAAATGCGGTTTCGCCCCACCCAGCTTTGAGTCCAGCAATGGAATAGCCACCAGCATGTAAAATGCGCGACAGGCCTCGTCTAGCCTTTTGGGGATTCACATGGTCAGGGGTCATGAAGCTGGAATGGCGATGAATTTCAGGGTTTCTTTTGAACATCGACCAGCCGAGTGCCGGACCAGACGTCATGCCAATATTGTCCATGCAATTGGAATCGACTTGATAAAGCCCAAACAATGACCCAGCAAACAAGCATCAATCCAATTGCTGGCGCAGGCAGTTGGAACGGAATTGCAACCAGTATGGGCGGTAAGAACCAGACCCAGCAGAAAAAGTACCGCAGCAAGGCTCTGGGCTGAGTGAGCGCTTGGCCTGAAGCATCTACAACCCGGATGTGCCATGTTTTCATGGCCAGTGTTTGACCCTTGTGCCAAAACCAAGTGAAATAAATGGCAAAGACAAGGAACAAGAAGGCTTGGAGTCCGTGGCGATTGTCTAGGGCATGCTTGGTTTGGCTAAGCGTGCCAAACAAATAGCCAGCAATGAACACGACGCCAAACAACAACATGCCCTCGTAGAACCAGCAAGCCATTCGGCGTGCCAATGAGGGCGTGTTCCAAGTGGGGGGTGTTTCAGAGCTTGGATTTGCCGGCCCCTCAGGCAGCATGGGTGCTTGGCTCAACTCAGGTACCTTCAGGGACGGTCACAACGCTAGGCAGCAAGGTTTTCTTGTCAATCACAATGACAGTGCTTGATTTGTTGACAGGTTCTGCGGGCGCGGACTTGCCGGGCAAAGGAATGACCTTGCGGGGAGAAGCAGCCTGAGATGCTGTGGCTGCGCCTTGAATGCCAGTGCTTTGCTGGGCTGCAAGCTTTTTCTTGTCTTCGGGGCTTAAGGCTTGATAGGCCTCCCAATGCGATTTTTTAGCGTCATTGTCTAGGGTTTTGGTTTCATTGAAGTTGAGTCTGGCTTGTGCTCTTTGCTGAGGACTAAGCGATGCCCAATTTGCCATTCGTCCGTGCAGGGTGGCCTGTTCCTTGGGCGATAAGTTGTCAAAATTGTTGGACATGGCCAACCATTTGTTTTTTTGAGCCGGGCTGAGTTGTGTCCAGTAGAGAGCTAAAGGGGCGAGGGCTTTTTGTTGCGAGCCCTTCAAACTTTGCCAAGATGAGTTTGAAGGAGAGGCGGAGGCTGCCGAGGACCCAGCTGTTGGATTGATGGCGTTAGCCTGCTTGGCTTGCGCGAACGAGCCTGTTGTTGCCGTACTTAAAACGACAGCAAGACAGCCGGCCATGAAACGCAGATGGATCAATCGGGCGCCTTTGAATCGAGCGGGTTGGACTTCAAAAAGACCAAGAAACCGGGATCGGTATAGGCCGCTGGGGGCAGGTCGTCAATGAGAAGTTCAGCATCTAGCTGGGCTATTTCATTGGCGCGGTGCTCGTTTTGGAAAACATGGATGGTGGCCAAGCCGAACAGCAAAACAACGAAGGGCAGGGCGGATGCTAGGCGACTCCAGAGGTTCAAGCCTTCGTCGGAATTGCCCAATCCAGGGCCGCCGGCAGTGGCTAATTGGGCCATAACAATGCGAATGGGCTCTGCTTTACGCTGTGCAATGGCCTGCATTCGGGCCACTCGCAAGCGCTCGGTGATGTCGTGAGGGAGGTCAGTTGCACCGTCATTAAAGCGGCGCGCAATAGCCCGACCCAATAGGTCAATGCGGGTCATGTTAGAGTTGTCGAGCATTTTCATGTGTTAAATCCTTTGGCGCGAAGAGCTTTGCTCAGCGCTTGAACAGCCCGAGAACAGTGAGTTTTGACACTGCCTTCGGTGCAGCCCATAGCAACTGCCGTCTCGGAAAGGTTCATCTCCTCCCAATAACGCAGCAGGAAGGCTTCGCGTTGACGAGGCGGCAATTCTTGGATTTCCGCCTCAATTTGGTGAAAAATCTGTTTTCTTTGTGTTTGGTCTTCGGCACTTTCGCCTAAACCGGGCTCACTCAGGCCGCCCAAGTTTTCTAAAAAGTCCAAATCTTCGCCTTGGGCATCGGTGCCAAAGTCACTCATGTTGGAGAAAAGGGCGTTGCGGGTCTTTTGTCTTCTGAACCAATCGAGAGTGGTGTTGGACAAAATACGCTGAAACAGCAAAGGCAACTCAGCTTCTGGCTTGTCGCCGTAGTGGGTGGCCAGCTTGATCATGCTGTCTTGCACGATGTCCAATGCAGACTCCTCATTGCGCACGTGATAAAGCGTGCGCTTGAAGGCACGCTTTTCCGTGTTTTTAAGGAAGTCTGAGAGTTCTTGTTCTGTGGCCAAAGTAAGGAACCAAATATGGCACTCAATTTTGTGCGTTTGGATTATGGCATTCTGGCCTCTATAATGCTGGGTTGCAATTGAAAAAACGCAAACGGATCATCATCCGGCCAAAGTGCTCACATGCACAGGTCTATGTTGTTGGTCTTAAGTTCTGATGCGACTTCACAAGAGTCCCGCAAAAGAGCACCCAAGGTTTTTCGTTAGAGAAATTCACAAAGGTTGAATATGGAAATCTCCAAAG
>CANNNB010000116.1 GCA_947505995.1 Comamonadaceae bacterium | reverse complement strand
TTTCCGCGCCAAGATGGCTTTGACATTGTGGTGGCCTCAGAGGTCATGGCGATATTTTGCTTGGCCACTTCCATCAATGACTTGAAGGAACGCTTAGGCAACATTGTGTGTGGCTACACAAGGGATCAAGAGCCAATTCTTGCAAGGCAATTGAAAACGCACGGCGCTATGGCAGCTTTGCTCAAAGACGCCTTAGCGCCCAACTTGGTGCAAACACTTGAGCATTCTCCGGCCCTCATTCATGGTGGCCCCTTTGCCAACATTGCGCACGGATGCAACTCTGTCTTGGCAACCAAGACTGCATTGAAGCTGGCCGATTATGTGGTTACCGAGGCTGGGTTTGGTGCTGACTTAGGCGCAGAGAAATTTGTCGACATCAAGTGCCGCAAGGCAGGCCTGAAACCTGCTGCCGCTGTCTTGGTCGCAACCATTCGCGCTTTGAAATTCCATGGCGGTGTAGATGTGAAGGCGCTAGGCCAAGAGGACCTGCAGGCACTTGAAAAGGGCATTGCCAATATCGAACGGCATGTCAATAATATTAAAAACCATTACGGCCTAGCATGTGTGGTGGCTATCAATCACCGTACTGAAGACACAGATGCAGAAGTCAAGTTGTTGATGGACAAGCTGGCCCAAAAGGGCGTGAAAGTTATTCTGGCAAGACATTGGGCTGAGGGCGGTAAAGGTGCTGCAGACCTGGCCCATGAAGTGGTTCGCCTGTGCGAGCAGCCTAGCAGCTTCAAGTTTGTCTACCAAGACAGCGAGCCGTTGTGGGACAAGATGAAAGCCATTGCGACAAAGATCTATGGTGCATCAGATATAACGGCCGATGCTAAAGTACGTGTCCAAATCAACAAACTGCAAGAGTCATACGGAAACTACCCGGTGTGTGTTGCAAAGACGCAGTATTCCTTCTCAACTGATCCTTCTTTGCGCGGTGCGCCATCAGGGCATATGGTGAACATTCGCGAAGTTCGATTGGCAGCAGGAGCGCAGTTTGTCGTGATGGTTTGCGGCGATATCATGACAATGCCAGGCTTGCCCAAGGTGCCATCTGCATGTGCCATTGATGTCGGTCCTGATGGCAAGATCATTGGTCTTTTTTGATCTGACATTGTCAGTTATCAACCTGAGCTTGGCGGTTAATTGGATGAGGCTAGCCTCATTTTGGCTCAGTTGACCATGACCCTTGTTTAATCTGCACAGACAAGGCGTATTCAAATCCAAGAGTGATTGCTTTTACGCTTCGCTTCAAATGCTTCAATGGCGGGCAAGCTTTTTAATGTCAAGCCAATAGGATCTAGGCCTTCAAGCAAACTGATTCGTCTTAAGGGATCAACATGAAATGAATATTCATGGTGCCAAGGGGTGGCAATCGTTTGGTGAATTAAATCAACTGTTAAAGAAATTTGTTGACCATCATTTTTTTCGGCTCGGGTTAAAAGTTGCGTTTGAATAGCTGCAATATCTTCAGGGGACAGTTGAATTGGCAGTAAGCCATTTTGGAAACAATTGCCAAAAAATATTTCACCAAAAGAGGGGGCAATGACGCACCGGATACCCATGCCTGCAATGGCCCAAACGGCCATTTCTCTGGAGCTACCGCAACCGAAATTTTCAGAGGCAACCAATATGCCAGTGGTGTTAAACGGTTCTCGATTTAAAATAAATTCAGGATTTTTTGAGCCATCTGGCATGAGGCGTTCTGATTCGAAGGCCCAGAGGCCCATGTCTTTGCGCGCAACGCGAGCGCAACGTTCAATGCGAATAATTCTGTCGGTATCGACATTGGCGTGAACGAACGGTGCAGCAACAGCCGTGAAGACTTCAAATTTTTCCATTTTAGAAATTCCGATGGTCGACTATTTCACCCGCCAAAGCGGCAGCCGCAGCCATTTCAGGACTGGCTAAGTGAGTTCGTGCGCCTGGGCCTTGTCTGCCCGTAAAGTTGCGGTTTGAAGTTGAGACGCACCGCTCACCGGGCGCTACCAACTCACCGTTGGCACCTACGCAGAGTGAACATCCTGGTTCTCGCCACTCAAACCCTGCTGATTTAAAAATTTCATCTAAACCTTCAGACTCTGCTTGTTGTTTAACTTGCATAGAACCTGGAACCACCCAGGCAGTGACATGATTTGCAACACGACGCCCTTTAATGACAGCTGCGGCCAGTCTTAGATCATTCAGCCTTGAGTTTGTGCAAGAGCCAATAAACACACGTTGAATAGGAGTGCCAACTATTGGCTGACCTGATTGAAGTCCCATGTATTCAAGTGCATCTTGCCACGCTTGTTTTTGAACACGGCTGGTAGCTTCGTCAAGTAGCGGAATTGTTTGAGTTATGGAAATAACTTGATCAGGGCTGGTTCCCCAAGTGATATGGGGAGAAAGTTTTGAACAATCAATGACCACCGACTTGTCGAAAATAGCATCTGTATCGCTGGTCAAAGTTGACCAATATTGAATAGCTGCTTGCCATTGGTCGCCTTTTGGTGAAAAGGGTCTGTCTTGTAGCCAATCGATGGTGATCTGATCTGGGGCAATCATGCCAACTTTGGCGCCACATTCGATTGACAAATTGCATAGGGTTAAGCGCGACTCCATGTTCAGCGCTTCAATGGCAGTACCGCAGTACTCAATGGCATAGCCAGTACCACCAGCAGCCCCAATATGTCCAATCAGGGCCAATATCATGTCCTTGGCAGCGACGCCAGAAGGTGTTTTGCCTGCAAACTCAACGCGCATGGTTTTGGGCTTTTTTTGTTGCAAGGTTTGTGTGGCCAAAACGTGGTGAACTTCGGTAGTGCCAATGCCGAATGCGATGGCACCCATGGCGCCATGGGTGCAGGTGTGGCTGTCGCCGCAAACAATGGTGGTGCCAGGTAAGGAGATGCCTTGCTCTGGTCCAATGACATGAATAATGCCTTGAGAGTTTTGCCCCAAATCAAACAAATGAATGCCTGATTCGTGTGTTTGTTTTCTGAGCAGCGCAATCGTGTCGTCTGCCCAAGGCGCCATACCTCCCGTTCTGCCAGGTGCTGTTGCCACCACATGATCGGGTGTTGCAAAAGTTAAGTTTGGTTGCCTAATCTTGAGCCCACGTTGGCGAATTTGAAAAATAGCGTCACCACCACCAAGGTCGTGCATGAGGTGACGATCTACATACAGGAGGTCAACGCCTGGCGCTAAATTTTCAACCACATGTTGAGACCAAACTTTCTCAAAAAGTGTTTTTGCTGTCATGTCTGTTCAACGTATTTCTTTTCGAACTCCCAGACATCAGGGAATCCAACCAATTCATGCAGCTCTTTCATGTCAATCATGGGAACAGGGCTACCAGCAGTGGTGCCGTGATCGGCCAGATACTTCAGCGCATTTTTAGTAGCTGCGGCAGCGACTGCCATAACAGCGCCTGGCCAAATGGCCAGCGCAAAGCCTAAATCTTTGAGTTGTTTGGCCGATAGTTCAGGCGATCTACCTGTTGGAACCATATTGGCAATGAGCCAAGCGCCACAACCATGCAACTCTTCGCCAATGCGCTTAAATTCATCGACAGATTCGGGTGACTCCACAAAAATAATGTCGGCGCCTGCCTTTGCAAACAACTTGCCTCGCTCTAGCGCTTCTTCTAATCCTAGGCCAGTTCTGGCGTCCGTTCTGGCAATGATGAGCGTGTCTGAACTTCTTCTGGCAGCTACAGCGACTTCAATGCGCCTAACAGCATCTGCCTGGGAGACAACCTTGCGGTTTGGGGTGTGGCCGCATTTCTTGGGGGATTCTTGATCTTCAAGTTGAATAGCTTGAACACCTGCCTCCTCGTAGCCTCGGACGGTGTGCCTGATATTGATCAACCCGCCAAAGCCTGTATCTGCATCTGCAATTAGAGGGCTGCTAATGCCATGTGCAATGGTTCTAGCGCGACCTTGCATGTCTGTGTAGCCGGCTAAGCCTGCATCTGGAAGTCCTAGGTGCGATGCTGAAACCCCATAGCCGGTCATGTACAAAGCATGAAAGCCCATTTGATCGGCCACTTTGGCCGATATCATTTCATAAATGCCAGGCGCGACAATAAAGTCGCCTTTTTGCAATTTCTGTTTTAGCGTTCCGCGTGGGCTGGGCATGGTTAATTCTTTGGTCATGGGGTGTCCTATTATTCGGCAACAGCGCCTGAATCTTTGACGGCTTTGCCCCATTTGGGGACATCAGTCGCGAGCAATTGGCTGAATGCTGCCGGTGTAGAAGCTACAACATCTAAGCCCAGTTTTGCCAGCCGTTCTTTGATGTCAGGTGACTGCAATGCAGCAGCAATTTCTACATTGAGCTTGTTCACAATGGGGGCGGGTATGCCTGCAGGACCTAAAATGGCTAGCCAATTTTCAGCTTCAAATGGAATGCCAGATTCAATGAAAGTAGGCACATCGGGCAGCGCACTCGAACGTTTTGTGGCCGCCAAACCAATGGCTTTTGCTTTTCCAGATTGAATGTGCACCATGGAGGTGTTGACACTGACACTTGTCATTTGCACATCACCCGCCAACAAAGCTTGCATGGCGGGCGCGCCACCTTTGTAGGGAATATGAACCATGTCTAGACCGCCTGCCGCTGATCTGAATAACTCTAATGCCAAGTGAGAGCCATTGCCAGTGCCTGCAGATGAAAAGGTGAATTTACCTGGTTGGCTCTTAACCAATGCAACAAATTCTTTGGGTGTTTTTACAGGCACCGAAGGGTGAATTAAGATGACTGCAGGAAATGTAGCCGCCAAAGTAATGGGGCTAAAGTCTTTGAAAACATCATATTGAAGCTTTGCGCCATAAAGTGAAGGCGCAATGGATTGTGTGCCGTTGTCCGCAACAACCAATGTGTAGCCATCGGGTGCCGATTTAGCAGTGAACGCGACTGCAATTGTTCCTCCCGCACCAACCTTGTTTTCAACCACAACTTGTTGACCCATTCGCTCACTCAGCTTTTGAGCCAGTATTCGGCCAAATGCATCAGAATTGCCACCTGCTGCATGTGGAATGATTAGCTTAATGGGTTTTGTCGGGAAGCTCTGGGACATTACTTGTCCAGAAAATGAAAGCAGGGTGCCTGCGGTTAGCAGTGCAAGTGATCTTAAAGTCGTGCGACGCTGTTTTGAAGTCATTCTGTTTCCTTTTGTGTGACTGCCAAGTCAAGAAACATCATATACAAAAAGCCGAATTTGTAAGCTAGGGTTTCATATGAGGAATTTGATCAAGTTTGGCTTTGTTTGGTAGCATGTTGGATTCAAGGATCAGGGATGACGATGAACTTTAAAGATGAGCTGGCTCCCACTGGAAAGTTGAGATCTGGTATGAATTTGGGTAATAACTTGTTCACACGTAAAAATGCGACAGGTGAGTTGCTGGGCGTGAGTGTCGACTTAATGCAAGAGTTAGCCAAACGACTTGATGTTGCATTAGAGATGGTCATTTACGACCGGCCTGGGCAAGTAGCAGACGATGCCACCAAGGGTGTTTGGGACGTTGCCATCCTTGCGATTGAAAAAACAAGAGCCAAGACCATATCATTTTCCAAAGCTATGACTGAAATTGAAGCAGGGTATGTTGTTCACAAAAGCTCAACTTTTTTAAGTACTGACCAAGTAGATTCAAAGGGAGTGAAAATTGCCGCCCCAGAAAAAGCAGGTTACGAGCTTTATTTAACCAGTGCTTTGAAAAATGCATCGATTGTTCGAACAAAAGACTTTGCCACTTCAATTGAAATATTCAATCAATCTAAAGTCGACGCTTTATCTGGCCTTAAACCAAATTTGATTGATTCAATGCCGATACTGCCCGAAGGAAAGTTATTGCAAGGAAATTTCATGACAGTCAATCATGGCTTTGCTATTGCTCTTGGAAAAGCCGCGGCAAATGTCTATTTAGACAACTTTGTTACAGAGCTAATTGCAACCGGTTTTGTTGCTAAATCTATTGAAAAACATCAGATCAAAGGGTTGATCGCCATTCAAAATTGACTCGAGCATAATCTCATGAATATGAAATTATTCGCCAGCCTCATCTCCGTCCTCCTGCTTTCTGCCTGCGCAGGTATGGCACCCAACGGCCCAGACTATGTCAGGACCGTCAGCCAGATTCCCGCTGACGTTGAAAAGCGCCTGCGCGAAATCGGTCCCATCAGCGCGCCCGAGCCGACTCGTCCGCTTTATGCGCCCCTGCAACAATCAGTCGAGCCTTTTACCAACATCGCGGTCAAGCGCGACTTGCGTTACGGAACAGCTGAGCGACATCGGCTGGATGTCTTCACACCCATTGGAGCTTCCAACCGGCCCGTGTTGCTGTTCATGCACGGCGGCGCCTATGTTGGTGGCGACAAACACATCAGCGGTAGCCCTTTCTACTCAAACATTGGCGCATGGGCCGCGCGCAATGGCATGGTGGGCGTGAACATGACTTATCGTCTCGCGCCACAGGCCAAATGGCCAGCAGCGCAGGAGGATATCGGCAATGCGATCGCATGGGTACGCTCCAACGCAGCAGTACATGGTGGTGATCCCAACCGCATTTACCTAATGGGCCATTCTGCCGGCGCGTCACACGTTTCCAACTATCTGTCTCATTCCCAATTCCACGGTGCGGCAGGACCCGGGGTAGTGGGCGCGATCATCGTATCGGGCTTTTACGATTACGAAATACTCAACGCCACTAGCACCTTTTTCCAGTACCACGGCAATGACAAGGCGAAATACGTGCAGCATTCGCCGCTGCCTGGCTTGATAGCCAGCCGCGTGCCCATGTTGTTCGCTGTAGCGCAGTTCGACACGCCGGATTTTGTGCAGCAAGCCGAACTTCTGCGCAAGGGTTTTTGCAATGCCGGCCGTTGCCAGCGCATCGTCATGCTCACTGGCCATAGTCATATGTCAGAGATTTACTCAATCAATACGGCAGATACTAAGTTGAGCAACGAAATACTTGCATTCATCAAGCCATAGTGCACAAGGTGACCTAGAGACAGCCACCCTCCCGTGGAACGGTCCGGCCTGATTGATTTAATTCAATATCCTGCATCTGATCGTGTGATGGCAATTGAGATGCAGCTGATCTCAGCTAGAAAGCTATCTTGAAATTATTGCTAATCCCTAGCACTCTTGAGATCAATACTTCATAAGGTAAGTACTTATAGACATATTATTAATAAGGTTCTTAATGACCTAGATCAATGTCTCATTCCAGCAAAGTGAGCCTAAGTAGTTTCTTAGTGTTTCCTCGGCAAGTGTAGTAACTTGGAGTGAGAATCGA
>CANNNB010000115.1 GCA_947505995.1 Comamonadaceae bacterium | reverse complement strand
GTAAAAGCAAACTTACCTTCAGAAATTTCGAAAAAAGTTCACAGCGCCATGCGTCTCTCGCGTGACGACCTGCAGCTTTGGGCCAAGATTTTGGGCAAAAAAGGTTGGCTCGGTTGGGGCTGGCCCGAGCAGTTTGGTGGGCCTGGTTGGACTGCCGTGCAAAAGCATTTGTTCGAAGAAGAATGCGCGCTAGCCGGCGCACCTCGCGTGGTGCCTTTTGGACCAGTCATGGTTGCGCCCGTCATCATGGCTTTTGGCAATGCCGAACAGCAAAAGCGTTTCTTGCCAGGTATCGCCAGCGGCGAGGTGTGGTGGAGCCAAGGCTACAGTGAGCCTGGTTCGGGCTCTGACTTGGCTTCCCTCAAAACACGCGCTGAACGTGTGGGCGACAAGTACATCGTCAATGGTCAAAAAACATGGACCACCTTGGGTCAATATGGCGAGTGGATTTTTTGCTTGGTGCGTACCAGCAATGAAGGCAAACCGCAAACCGGCATCTCCTTCTTGCTGATCGACATGAAAACGCCAGGCATAACCGTGCGTCCGATCAAGCTGCTTGATGGCGAATGCGAAGTCAATGAAGTGTGGTTTGACAATGTGGAAGTGCCTGCAGAAAACCTCATTGGTGAAGAAAACAAAGGCTGGAACTACGCCAAGCATTTGTTGGCCCACGAGCGCACCAACATCGCCGACGTGAACCGCGCCAAACGCGAACTCGAGCGCCTCAAGCGCATTGCCAAAACCGAAGGTGTTTACGAAGACATGCGTTTTCGCGATGAAATTTCCAAATTGGAAGTCGACATCGTTGCCTTGGAGATGTTGGTGTTGCGTGTTTTGTCAGCTGAAAAGTCTGGCAAAAATTCACTCGACATCGCTGGCCTTTTGAAAATCAAGGGCAGCGAAATTCAACAGCGCTACACAGAACTCATGATGTTGGCAGCTGGCCCCTTCAGCCTGCCCTTCATCTTTGAAGCCATGGATGCAGGCTGGCAAGGCGATTTCCCAGGACACGAGGCGTCCAACGCACCGCTGGCAGCCAACTATTTCAACATGCGAAAAACCACGATTTATGGCGGCAGCAATGAAGTGCAGCGCAACATCGTAGCTCAAGTAGTTTTGGGTTAATTTGCTAACCCCCTCAAGGACAAATCATGGATTTCGATTTTTCAGACGATCAAGAACAATTGCGCGATGCTGTTCGCAAGTGGGTCGATAAGGCTTACACCTTCGACCGCCGCCGCGAAATTACACATGCGGGAGGCTTTGACCGCGCCGCTTACACCGAACTGGCAGAGTTGGGCCTGTGTGGCCTGTATGTCAGCGAAGACCAAGGCGGTATGGGCATGGGGCCCGTTGAAGGTATGGTGGTCATGGAAGAATTGGGTCGCGGCATAGTGCTCGAACCCATACAGCACGCCTTTATTGCTGGCGCCGTTTTAGAAGGCTATGCGCCCGATGCTTTGAAAGCAGCATGGCTGCCTCAAATTGCAGGTGGTGAAGCCATTGTTGTCTTGGCTCACCAAGAGCGCAAATCACGTTACAACACCCACAAATGCGATGCGCAAGCACAGCAACAAGACGGACAGTGGCTCGTCACAGGTACCAAAAGCATGGTGGCCGTGGGTGACCATGCAGATGCCTTCTTGGTGCCCGCCATGGCATCCGGCAAGTTGGCTTTGTTCTTGGTGGCCAAAGGGGCCAAGGGCTGTTCAACGACGGGCTACGGCACCCAAGACGGTGGCCGCGCCGCTGAACTCCAACTCCATCAAAGCCCTGCCAGCTTAATCACGCTCGACGGTCAAACTGCATTGAGCCACGGAGTGGACATTGGCATTGCGTGTGTCTGCGCTGAAGGCGTAGGCGTGATGGACAAAACCATGGCCATCACCGTGGAGTACATGAACACGCGCAAGCAATTCAACACCACCATTGCCACATTCCAAGCCCTGCGTCACCGTGTGGCCGATATGAAAATGCAATTGGAGTTGGGCCGTTCCATGAGCTACTACGCAAGCTTAAAATTGAACTCGCCAGCAGCTGAGCGCCACCAAGCCATGGCCCGCGCCAAATTCCAATTAGGCAATTCCATGCGCTATGTCGGCCAACAATCTGTCCAATTGCACGGCGGCATTGGCGTGACCGACGAATACATCGTCAGCCACTACTTCAAGAAATTGACACAGCTGGAAATGACCTTTGGCGACACAATGCACCATTTGGGCGAAGTGTCTGCCAGCATGCAGGAGACCGCAGGCGTCTTCGCCTGATCGCTGCCCAAAGCGCAAGCATGGTTAAGCCCATGCTTGGGTTTAAAAACCGCCCTTGAGGCGGTTTTTTACTGCCCGCAAGCTCGGTCACAATAGAGCCCTGTAGTTGAAGTGAGAAGTCGAAACAAGCATGAAGGTATTTCGCGGTTTTAACCATCCAGAAAGAGCACGCCAGTGCGCTCTCACGATTGGCAATTTTGATGGTGTCCACCGCGGCCACCAGGCCATGCTCGCCCTCTTAAAAAACGAAGCCGCGCACCGTGGGGTGCCCAGTTGCGTGATGACCTTCGAGCCACACCCCAGAGATTTTTTTGCAAAGCTTTACAACAAGCCTGAATTGGCGCCAGCACGAATAGCAACACTGCGCGATAAATTGTTTGAGCTTGAGCGCTGCGGCATCGATCAAGTGGTGGTGCTCCCCTTTGACAAATACCTGGCAAGTCAATCACCTGAGGACTTCATCGAATCTGCTCTGGTCAAGGGCTTGGGCGTCAAATATTTATTGGTGGGCGATGATTTTCGCTTTGGCGCTAAGCGGGCTGGGGACTACACCATGCTTGATGCAGCCGGTCAGCGCATAGGCTTTGATGTGGCCCGGATGAACAGCTACGAAGTGCATGGCCTTAGAGTTTCAAGCTCAGCCGTCAGACAAGCCCTAGGCCGGGGCGACATGAACGGTGTAGCACGCCTTTTGGGACGACCCTACAGCATCAGCGGACATGTCGTGCACGGCCGAAAGTTGGGGCGTGGCTTGGGCGCGTCAATTGAAGGCGCTGAGGACGGCTTTAGAACCCTCAATTTGCGTTTTAGTCACTGGCAACCCGCAGCCAGCGGCATTTTCAACGTGGAAGTCCATGGCTTAAGTCCACAGCCTCTGCCAGGCGTAGCCAACTTGGGCATCCGTCCGTCTTTAGACCCTAACGATGTCAATGCTGGCCGGGTTCTCTTAGAAACCCATTGCTTAGACTGGCCCACTCCACTGGGGCTCGAAGGGGGCTACAGTAAAATCATCCGAGTTGACTTGCTGCACAAACTACACGACGAACTCAAGTACGACAGCTTGGAAGCCCTGACCATGGGTATTGCAAAGGACTGTGACGAAGCACGTGCATTTTTCGCCGCCAGGTACAAGGCTTAAAAGGCCTCCCAAAACAATGACGCTTTGAACAATGTCTGAACCAAAAACAAATTACCGCGCCACCTTGAACATGCCCGACACCGCTTTTGCGATGCGCGGCGATTTACCCAAGCGTGAGCCAGCCTGGGCCAAAGCTTGGAGCGACCAAGGTCTTTATAAAAAACTGCGAGTGGCCCGTCATGGTGCGCCCTTGTTTGTGCTCCACGATGGCCCACCCTACGCCAATGGCAATTTGCACATTGGGCATGCGCTGAACAAAGTGCTGAAAGACATGATTGTCAAGTCCAAGCAACTCGCAGGCTTTGACGCGCAATACATTCCAGGCTGGGACTGCCACGGCCTACCCATTGAAAACGCCATTGAAAAACTGCATGGCCGCAAACTCACTCGCGACGACATGCAGGCCAAGAGTCGGGCATTTGCCACCGTGCAAATTGACCAACAACGCGAAGACTTTAAACGCTTAGGCGTCTTGGGCGATTGGGAACGTCCCTATCGCACCATGGACTTTGCCAACGAAGCGGGCGAAATTCGCGCCTTCAAACGCGTCATTGAACGCGGCTTTGTTTACCGCGGACTCAAGCCTGTTTACTGGTGCTTCGATTGCGGCTCTTCTTTGGCTGAATTTGAAATTGAATATGCTGACAAAAAAAGCGACACATTGGATGTGGCTTTTGAAGCGGCTGACAACACTGCTTTGGCCAAGGCTTTTGGCCTAGAAGCATTGCCTGAACAACCCAAACCAGCCTATGCCATCATCTGGACCACCACCGCTTGGACTTTGCCTGCCAACCAAGCTTTGAATGTGAACTCCGAATTGGTTTATGCCTTGGTGAACACTGAAAAAGGCCTCTTGGTATTGGCCGAATCTTTGGTGGAAAAATGTTTAGAGCGCTACAAATTGGGAGGTCAAGTGGTGGCCACCACCACTGGTCAACAATTGGGCGGCTTGAATTTCAAACACCCTTTGTATGACGTTCATGAAGGCTACAAACGGTTTTCACCAGTTTATGTGGCCGACTATGTGAGCGCTCAAGATGGCACGGGCATCGTTCACTCCTCCCCCGCTTACGGCGTCGACGACTTCAACTCTTGCGTGGCCAATGGCTTGGCCTATGACGACATCTTGAACCCCGTCCAAGGAAATGGCAGTTATGCAGAAGACCTGCCCTTGTTTGGCGGCATGAACATTTGGAAAGCTTGTCCTCGCATCATTGAAGTCTTAGGTGAAAGCAATCGGCTCATGGCCACCTACGGCATCACCCACAGCTACCCACATTGCTGGCGCCACAAAACGCCTGTCATCTACCGAGCTGCAGCCCAGTGGTTCGTGCGCATGGACGAAGGTCTTGGTGTTTTCACGAAAGACAAAGCACCTCAAACTTTGCGGCAGCTGGCCCTTGATGCCATCGACCAAACCAAGTTCTATCCCGAAAACGGCAAGACGCGTTTGCGCGACATGATTGCCAACCGACCTGACTGGTGCATTTCTCGTCAGCGCAGCTGGGGCGTGCCCGTGCCCTTCTTCCTTCACAAAGATTCTGGTGAGTTGCATCCTCGCACTATGGAAATTTTGGACCAAGCTGCCAACATCGTTGAAGAAGGTGGCATTGAAGCATGGAGCCGTGTCACTGCAGAAGAAATTTTGGGGGCAGCCGATGCTTCCAACTTTACCAAGAGCACCGACATTCTGGAAGTGTGGTTTGACTCTGGCTCCACTTTCCAACACGTATTGCGCGGCAGTCACAAAGATGCTTACGATCGCAAGCCCTTCCATGACGCGGGGCCTGAAGCCGACTTGTACTTAGAAGGCCACGACCAACACCGCGGATGGTTCCACAGCTCTTTATTACTGGGTTGTGCTTTGTACGATCGCGCACCCTATCGCGGTTTGCTAACGCATGGGTTCGCCACCGATGGCCAAGGCCGCAAGATGAGCAAGAGCTTGGGCAACGTGATGGCACCGCAAGAGATCAGCGACAAGATGGGCGCAGAAATTGTGCGCTTGTGGGTAGCCTCCACCGATTACTCGGGCGACCTCAATATTGATGACAAAATTTTGGCGCGCGTGGTTGATGCCTATCGCCGCATTCGCAACACCCTGCGTTTCTTGTTGGCCAACGTCAGCGATTTCGACCCTGCCAAAGACAGCGTGGCCGAAGCTGACCTGTTAGAAATCGATCGCTTTGCCTTGAGTCGCGCAGCGCAATTACAAGCCGACATCTTGGCGCACTTCAAGGTCTATGAATTCCACCCTGTGGTGTCCAAATTGCAAATCTATTGCTCAGAAGATTTGGGCGCGTTTTATTTGGACGTATTGAAAGATCGCCTCTACACCAACGCTCCCAAGTCATTGGCCAGGCGCTCTGCGCAAACTGTGCTGTACCGCATTACCCACGCTATGCTGCGCTTGATGGCACCGTTCTTGAGCTTTACCGCCGAAGAGGCATGGCAATCTTTTGGTACGTCCGAATCTATCTTCATGGAAACTTTCAGCGACTTGGGCACACCCAATGAAGCGCTGCTGGCCAAGTGGGCACGCATTCGCGAAATTCGCGATCAAGTGAACAAGGACATTGAAGCCCTTCGCGCCGATGGCAAAGTGGGTGCCTCACTGCAAGCTTCAGTGAACTTGCAAGTCGGGCCCGAAGACCATGCCTTGTTGGCCAGTTTGGGTAATGACTTGAAGTTTGTGTTTATCACTTCGCAACTTGTTTTAGAGGCAGGTTCCGATTTGGTCGCCAAGGTGTCTGTCAGCCAAGACACCAAGTGTGAGCGTTGCTGGCATTACGCCCCCGACGTGGGCGTGAATCCTGCACACCCCACACTGTGCGGACGTTGCGACAGCAACTTGCACGGCGCGGGTGAATCGCGTCTATTTGCGTAAATAGCTTAAAGCATGGCACGCAACAAAAATACTTTCAAGTCAGGCTCGGGCGTCTGGCTCTGGTTGGGCGTTGCGCTCATCACACTCTTGCTAGACCAGCTCACCAAAATTGCTGTGGTAGGCGCATTCCAGTTGGGTGAAACTTTGCCCATGACATCCTTCTTCAATTTGGTCCGCGTGCACAACCCCGGTGCCGCGTTTTCTTTCTTGGCTGATGCAGGGGGTTGGCAACGCTGGTTCTTCACAGGACTAGGGGTTGTGGCAGCCTTGGTGATGGTTTATTTGCTGCGCATGCATGCTGGCCAAACTTTGTTTTGTCTGGCCTTGTCTCTGCTGCTGGGTGGGGCCGTCGGCAATGTGATCGATCGTGTGCTTTACGGCCACGTGATTGATTTTTTTGACTTCTATTACGGCGCTTGGCACTTCCCTGCTTTCAACGTAGCAGACAGTGCCATTACATCTGGTGCAGGCCTGCTTATTTTGGACGAGTTGCTTCGCGTTCGTCGCGGCAAATAAATCAAGCACCCAGCAAAAAGGGCACTTGTCTAAGTGCCCTTTTCTTTGCCGAAAAAAAGTTTTTTCTTGGCAATATCCCGCGACTTACAGCGTGAGAATGGTGCAACCCGTTGTTTTGCGAGCTTCTAAAGCACGGTGTGCTTCTTGCACTTGGGCCAATGGGAAGGTCTGGTCAATGTGAATTTTCACTTTACCGCTTTGCACCACAGCAAACAAATCATCGGCCATGGCTTGCGTGCTTTCGCGCGTGGTGATGTGGCTGAACAAGGTTTGGCGTGTGACATACAAAGAACCTTTTGCACCCAAAACACCCGGTGCAAATGGCGGCACTGCACCAGAAGCATTGCCAAAAGTTGCCATCAAACCAAAAGGCCGCAAGCAGTCGAGCGATTTGTCCCAGGTGTCTTTGCCCACAGAGTCATAGACCACTTTCAAACCTTTGCCGCCTGTGATTTCTTTCACGCGGGCTAAGAAGTCGTCGGTGCTGTAGTTGATGCAATGCTCTGC
>CANNNB010000114.1 GCA_947505995.1 Comamonadaceae bacterium | reverse complement strand
ATGATCAAGAAAGTCGAAACCTACTTAAAAGACCACGACACCAAGGGCCTGGACATTCAAATCATGTCTCAAGTGCGCGCCATGCGCTACACCCTTGAGCGAGTGATCCGCGGCTTGGACACCATCTCTGTGACTGGCAATATCTTGCGTGACTACCTCACCGACTTGTTCCCCATCATGGAGCTAGGCACCAGCGCCAAAATGCTGTCCATCGTACCGCTCATGGCGGGTGGCGGCATGTACGAAACAGGTGCAGGTGGTTCTGCGCCTAAGCACGTGAAGCAGTTGGTAGAGGAGAACCACCTGCGTTGGGACTCACTGGGTGAATTCTTGGCCTTGGCAGCTTCTTTGGAAGATTTGGGAATTAAAACTGGCAATCAGAAAGCCAAGGTCTTAGCCAAAGCGCTCGATGCTGCTACTGGATCCTTGTTGGCAAACAACAAAAATCCATCGACTAAAACTGGTGAATTGGACAACCGTGGCAGCCAGTTCTACTTAGCCATGTACTGGGCACAAGAACTTGCGGCTCAAACGGAAGACAAAGATTTGCAGACCAAGTTTTCAACGCTGGCAAAGTCTTTGACTGAAAATGAAAAGAAAATTGTTGGCGAGTTGAAAGCAGTACAAGGC
The DNA here is from genome assembly GCA_947505995.1 of Comamonadaceae bacterium. The sequence continues at coordinate 6,759 of CANNNB010000114.1, read as the reverse complement.
CAACCCGTTGAAATTGGTGGCTATTACAAACCCTCAGCAGAGTTGCTGCACAAGGTCATGTGCCCAAGCGGTACTTTCAATGCCATTTTGAAAACTGCTCAGGTTTAAACAAGTCATTGACACCTGCTTTTGTAGCAGGTGCTTCTTGCCAAAACCGCACCACATTCGAGGTGCGGTTTTTTATTTAAACAGATCTGTTTGACTCAAATTGACAGCCACCGCCCTACCCGATGGTTTTTTGGTTTTTTTAACTTTAGCGGCTGTTTTGAGTGGCGACAACTCCAAAATTGCTGGTATTTTTTGACCCTCTGAGGCTGCGCCCAAGCTTTGTGCAACTGGTTTTTTGGCCGTTAACTCTGCTGGCCAGCGCTTCAATCGCTTTAATTCGCCGCGATTCATACAGCGGTAAAGCGCCAGCAATTCAAAAGATGACTCAGACTCTAGCGCCACATATTGTTTGCCTAAGTACGTGATCTCTCTTCCTCGTATCGACAAAGCCCCCTCAATGACTTTGAGATCGGTTCTAGAAAAGGCTGTAATGGCTCGCAATGTGATTTTGTTCATTAAATATCTAGTTGATAAACTTAAGGTTGTTTAACACAATGTCAATTAACGAGTAGTTTACATACAAATGATTTTTAGGCAAGCTGTTTAAAAACATCAACTTAGCCTTTTATTGCATCCCAAATGAGTTTCAAAGAAACTAGGAATAGGCTAGCTTGCACCAATTTAAAAAACCAAACATCTGCAATTCGTTTGGTGAGATAGGCACCCAGAAAAGTACCTAGGAGCGCAAAAGGCACCAAGACAAGCGTATTCATCAAATCTTGAGAACTGTAAGGGCTGAGATTTTGGTACGGAACTATCTTGGCCACATTAATGATGGCAAACAAAATGGTGGCCGTTCCTGCAAATTCTGCTTTAGGTAGTTTTTGAGGCAAAACAAAAACTTGGAAGGGAGGGCCGCCCGCATGCGAAATGAAACTGGTAAAGCCAGAGACAGTGCCCCAAAAAGCACCTTTGGAAACCGTTGCAGGCAAGGCGTCCACACCCTGCCCCCGCTTAAACCAAGTTTGCAAACAAAAACCAATACCAACCAATCCAATGATGAGTTTGATGGTCAGGTCTGAAATCATGGAAGCGGTGAGCCACCCGATCAAAATTCCCAACATGCTTGCCGGGACCAAAATCTTTAAATTGATGGCGCTGTAATTCCTGCGATAAAGCCACACCCCTACGACATCAGAAATTACGTAGAGTGGCAATAACAAAACCACTGCCTTTAGCGGTGACATGACCAAAGAAAGCACTGGCACCGACATCATGCCCACCAACGGCAAACCACCCTTGGCCACGCCAACAAGCATGGCTGCGAAACTGGCAAACACCCAATACTGACTAATTTCCATGACAACCTTGATTTAAAACACGCTCAAGCGCTCATTGATTATTCAAATAGCTTGGGGTACTTCAAGATACGCCAACAACTGTAAGTGGCCAAGGCTGAAATGCACAGCGTGATCCAAATCACGAGCACGTAACTTTGAGTCATGTCAAAAACCAGTCCGGCCAAAACGGGTCCCAACAAGTTACCCAATGCCGCACCGGTGTAGAGCGTTCCAATGATGGCCGAAACAGCCCTGCCGCCAAAGAGATCCATACAGATAGCAGGTAGCAAAGAAACAATGCTGCCATAGCTCAGCCCAAACCAAAGCGCAAACAAAGCAAACATCCAACGGTCTTGTGCGCCAGCCCATACCAAATACGACAAGCCCATCAGGCCTTGCATGAGCATGAGGGTTCTGATGCGCCCCATGCGATCGGCCAGCCAACCAATTGCAAATCGGCCAATTAAACTGCCAATGCCAATCAAGCCAACCAGGCCCACTGCTTGTGCATCCGGCACGCCAGCATCTCTGGCAGCAGCAGAAATGTGCGCAAAGGGAACAAACATCACCGGCGCACCCAGCAAGGTACCCATGTAGAGCCATTTGAAAGAAGGGGTTTTCAAAGCCGAAGAAAGAGTCAGGCCAGGAAGTTGGCCGCTTGTGTTGCCATTTAAATTAGGGGCACGCTTTAACAAAAAACCAGCCGTCAAGCCAAACAGCAGCACGCCGGCCGACATCATTTGAAGCGCGTCTCGCCAACTGACCTCGGTCAATAAATAGCTGACGACCACCGGCAAAATGAGTGTGCCTGCGCCGACACCCGAGCTGGCTATGCCAGATGCCAAACCGCGGCGCTTGTTAAACCAGGGCTGAACTGAGGCGATTGAAGGTGTATAGACAAAGGCAATGCCCAAGCCAACCAAAAGCCCGTAGCTGAGATAGACGGTGGCCAAACTTTGTGCCAAGCTGGTCAAAAACAGGCCCATGGCGATGAAAACCATACCGGTCATGCAAACCAAGCGCGGCCCCCATCTATCGGCCAACATACCACCACCAGCACCTAATACGAAGTACACCAAGCCGCAGAGGCCAAAGATCCATGACACATCGGCTCGCTGTGCTGCAAATTCCTTGGCAAAATTTTCAAAAAATGCCGCAAACGAATAGGACACGCCAAAGATGACAGCCAGACAAACAAAAGTTGCCCAGACAACCACCCATGCTCTGCGGGATTCCATTCGCCATTAACCCCAGCTGGCAACTGAGTCAGGGCTGATCTGCATTTTGAAAAGCATGAAATGTCTCCCTGAATCTTGATTGGTTGGCTTGTAGTTTAGTGTTTTTTTTAAAGTCACTGATTTTTTCGCAAGCTCTTGGGTCAGAAACCTGAAAGTCAATTTATGCTCTACTGTCATTGTCAATGAAAGTACACAGCATGAGTTCTCCCATTACCCCTCGGCTAGCGGGCATTCGGTTTGTTCACTCACCAGGACCGACCCATGTCCCCCATGAAGTGATGCACGCCATGCAAAGACCCATGACTGACTTGGCCGACCCCCGAGTGGGTGCACTCATTGCGGCTTGCGAAACGGGTATGAAAGAGTTGCTGCACTCTCCAGCCTCCGATGTTTTCTTTTATGCCAGCAATGGCCATGGTGTGTGGGAAGCTGTATCGGCCAATTTAGGATCTGACAAGCACAGCTTATTGATTGCGGGTTCTGGCCATTTCTCAGACCAATGGGCTATCCAAACCACCAGCTTAGGCCTCTCTGTCATCAGAACACCTCACACAGAGGGTCAACAAATTGATGTGCCAGCCATTGAAGCAGCACTTCGCGCTGACACAGCGCACAAAATTTCAGCCGTCATGGTGGTTCATACCGACACTGCCAGCGGTATCTCTAGTGATCTACAAGCCATTCGCACTGCCATTAACCGCACGGGGCATCCAGCACTTTATGTGGTGGATGTGGTTGCGTCCTTGGGCGCAGCACCCTTTGACATGGATGAACTGGGCGCTGATGTCTGCCTTGGCAGTTCTCAAAAAGGCTTGATGATGCCCCCAGGTCTAGGTTTTGTAGCGGCCAATGCCAAAGCTTTTGCTTGGTCAGTGGCACACGCTAAACCCCGCTACTACTGGAGCTGGTTAGAACGGAAAACCGACAACCAATCGGCCAAGTTTTGTGGCACACCACCTTTGGCACACCTTGCAGGGTTAGAGGTTTCATTGGGCTTGTTGAAAGAAGAGGGCCTGTCAGCGGTTCACGCACGTCACCAGCGATTGGGCGCTGCCGTCAGAGCTGCCGTCAATTGCTGGGCTAGCGCAGGGGCCCTCAAACTGCACTGCCAAGATCCAACAGGATTTTCATCCTCAGTCACAGCCATCGAAGTTGCTCCCGGCATAGACCCAGAAGCCATGCGAACTGTGGCTCGCGAAAAATTTCAAGTGGCCATCGCTGGTGGCTTGGGCCAATTGGCTGGCCGGGTATTTCGAATTGGCCATTTGGGAGATATGAACGAACCCATGATCTTGGGTGCGCTGGCCGGTATTGAAGCGGCAATGACAGTTCAAAAAATCCCGTATGGCCCCAACGGCATGGCAGCGGCCATTGCCTATTTGGCAGAACACACACCCTGACAAAAAACGCACTTCTTCAAAGGCTAATGGCGTGTCATAAGCAGCCCCTGGAGCTCAAGCATCCTGCGGGGGTATTGCTAGCGCTTCATACAAAGGCAAAATTTCTGAACGAATTTGTTTGAAGTGGTAGGCGTAAACAAGGGCGGCGCTAAATCCGGTTGCACCAAAAATTGCCAATGCGTAGGGACTTCCAATGTGGTCGGCTAACCAGCCAGAGCACAGCGAACCCACAGGTGACATGCCCAAGAAAGACATGACATACAGGGCCGCGACGCGTCCCCGCAACTCATCTGGCACGATACTTTGAAGCACCGTATTGGTCGAAGCTGCCGTTAGCATCATGCCCAAGGATGAAACAAACAACATGGGCAGCGCCAGCCATAAACTTTCAGAGAAAGAGAATGCCAACAAGCTGAGCCCTGCTCCACCTGCACTCCAACCAATGACTTTGAAAAGGCCGCGAATGTTTGTTCGGGTGGCCAAATAAATCATGCCGCAAACCGCACCCATTCCAGCGGAGCTGTAAAGCAGACCCAAGGTTCTGGAATCACCTTGGAACCTCTCGCTGGCAAACCACGGCATGAGGGAGCCATAGGACTGCAAACAAAAACTGTTCACAGCAACTAGGATCAACGCGCATCGACTGGGAAAGAACCCATAGGCATAGTTAATTCCGAACATCAACTGCTTCAGGATACTTGAAGGCCCATGCCTGACAACATGTGCGGCAATGTTTGTGGCACGCAGCGCTGACAGAACAGCGAAACGCATGACGCAATTGACAGCAAAACTCCAAACTTCGCCAAAAGTGGCCGTGATCAAACCACCCAACATGGGGCCAATGAACCTGGCACCATTCATCACAGTTGAATTGAGTGCAATGGCATTGGTCAGTTCTTGCCGGTCGGGCAAGAGTTTAGAAATGAGAGCTTGTCTGGCTGGCGCATCAAAGGCGTTGCCCAGACCGAGGACAGCATTGCCCAGCACCACATGCCATGCTTCGATACGCCCACTGACCATGAGAGCCAGCATGACCAAGGACTGCAACATGGCCAAGGTATTGGTGGCAAATAAAACACGCCGAACATCAATGCGATCAAGCAAGACCCCTGCAAATGGGGTGATCACCAACATGGGGATCTGCAAGCTGAATGCGGCCAAACCCAACATCACAGTCGAGCCCGAAAGTTTGTAGACCAGCCAACTGGTGGCGATCAACTGAACCCAGTTACCGATTTGAGAAGTGCCCTGCCCCACAATGAACAATCGAAAGTTGCGGTGCTGCAGCGCACGCAGACTGTTCGGTAGTTTCATATTTTGGGATCCTGCTCATATGGCTGAAATAGCTTGGTCTTCATTCTAGTGTCTGAGGGGGTGGCAAAATGAACACTCTAATTTCCAAATTTTCAGAAGAAAAGGATTTCAACATGGTTCAGCGGTTTGATGTGGGAGCTCGGCTTTCTGAGATGGCCATTCACAATGGCGTGGTTTATTTGGCAGGTCAAATCCCTGAAGACCCCAACTTAGATATCGAAGGCCAAACACTTGAGGTTTTGCAAGCCATTGATCGATTGCTGGCACGTGCTGGCACCCATAAGGGCAAACTTCTGATGGTTCAAATATTCTTGGTGGACTTGAAAGACTTTGAAGGTATGAACCGGGTTTGGGATAGCTGGGTTGTGCCAGGGCACACGCCGCCCAGGGCCACTGTTCAAGCCAACTTGGCTTCTTCCAAATGGCGCTTAGAGGTGGTTGCCACTGCCGCCCTTTAAGTGGGCATTCATCTGCGCCTCATTAGGCAAGAACAAAACGATGATGGCACCCAAAGCTGCCACCCCGGTCAGCGCCACCATGAGTTGCGTAAACCCAGCCACCTTCACTACGGGCCCTAGCAAGTAAACCGCAATAGAGCTAAAACCAAACGAGATGGCAATGCGCGTGCCGCTCACGCGGGAGCGCATCGCATCGTCAATATAGCGAACCACCATGGTGTCGCTAAAAGGAATTGCGCCAAAGACCATCACCATGTAAGCAATGGCTGCTACATACCAAGCCCAACCAGAGGTTTGCGACGCAATCCCAAAAGCCACAATTTGAAGAAGCAAGACACCAAAGAACAAGGGCTTCATGGGAAATCGATCGAGCAAGCGACCGACCACCAACTGCGCCAAAGAGGCCACCGCATAAACGGCAGCCAACAGCATGCCCAAACGAGAGGGGTCGTTCACCAAGCCATCTAGGCGCTCGGCCAGCAACTGTGCATTGCCGTTGGTGGTAATGTTGAACAACACGCTGGTGGTGGTGGCCGTTGCAACCATAACCGCGAAAGTTCGCCATGCCACATGCTTAGGCAATTGCACTGAATTGGATTTCTTTTTGGCGGGCGCATCTGACTCATGGGGCGCAACCCAAGCAAATACAAAACCGCAAGCGATAGAGACCAAACCGGGCACGATGAAAGCCACTCGCCATCCCTGCCAAGCCACCAAAAATCCTGTTGAAAGGGCCGCCAAGGCAATGCCCAAATTGCCCGCTAGACCATTGATGCCGATGGTGAATCCTGGTCGAACTGCTTTTTGTACCAACATTGGAATACCAACAGGATGGTAAATGGCGGAAAAAATACCTAAAACAGTGAGCGCAATGCCCATTTGAAGAGGGGTTTGAGTGAGGGAGACACAAATGGCCGAGAGACCCATGCCGAAAAAAAACACCAGCATCATTTGTCTGCGT
>CANNNB010000113.1 GCA_947505995.1 Comamonadaceae bacterium | reverse complement strand
ATGAGCAATTGTTTGAACAATTGAGGCGACTGGGGCAACGCAAAGAAGTGACCATCGTGTACACGGCTAGGCACCAAATAATCACGCGCACCTTCGGGTGTGCTCTTGGTGAGCATGGGTGTTTCAATGTCAATGAAACCGTTCTCGTCTAGGAATTTGCGAACTTCCATGGCTACTTTGTAGCGCAGCTTGAGGTTGTTTTGCATGTAAGGACGGCGCAAATCTAGCACGCGATGTGTGAGGCGTGTGGTTTCAGACAGATTGTCGTCGTCGAGCAAGAAAGGTGGTGTGACAGACGGATTCAAAACCGTGAGTTCGTGGCACAAGATTTCAATCTTGCCGCTTTTCAGGTTGTCGTTGGTAGTGCCTTCAGGACGCGCACGGACCAAGCCTTTGATCTGAATGCAAAACTCGTTACGCAAACCTTCAGCGGTTTTGAACATGTCTGCACGATCGGGATCACACACCACTTGCACATAGCCTTCGCGGTCGCGCACGTCTACGAAAATCACGCCACCGTGGTCACGACGGCGATTGACCCAACCGCACAAAGTAACGGTTTGGCCCATCAGGGCTTCGGTGACTAGACCGCAATAATGTGAACGCATAGACATGGAAGAAGTTCTTTCAATTGAAAATATTCAGTTGGCAAAGAGCCAATTCAAACAGATGGGGCGGTTTCCGATTTAACCGGCAAGGCATCGGGGCCGCCTGGTACCACCACACCCATCGAGATGATGTATTTGAGGGCATCGTCAACAGTCATGTCCAACTCCACCACATTGGCTTTGGGCATGATCAGAAAGAAGCCAGAGGTTGGGTTGGGCGTGGTGGGCACATACACACTGACGCAATCGCTGGGCAAGTGGCGGGCCACTTGGCCACCGGGCGCGCCCGTTAAGAATGCAATGGTCCAAGAACCCTGATGCGGGTATTGAACCAACAGTGCTTTAGAAAAAGCGTTGCCACTGCCAGAAAACAAAGTGTCTGCCACTTGCTTCACGCTGGAGTAAATACTGTTCACCACGGGAATTCGAGTAATGACCTTGGACCACTGACGCAGCAACCATTGACCAAAAATATTGGTCACAAATAAACCTGTGAAGTAGATAACAAGGGCTACCAAGATCACACCTAAGCCAGGCATGTGCCGCAATGATTCCGCAACGTTGTGCATGCCAGGAACCACGGCATCGAGTGCCCCTAAAACGGCCAAGAAAATGCCGTCCATGGTACCAACCAACCAGGTTAGCAGCCACACGGTCACGCCCATGGGCAACCAGACCAGCAAGCCAGTCAAGAGGTAATGGCGGATTTTTAAATTCATTCTTTGAACCTCAATGGCAAGCGCATGAAGCGGCACAAGCAGTAGACACCGATGCTGCACTTGTATCGGACGCTGGCTTAGCGCTGCCAGCATCTGAGGGCTTCGATGCGCCTGCATCTGCAGGGGTCGAACTCACAGCGTCGGCAGCAGCAGCAGGCGCAGCAGTACCGGACGATCCACCTTTGAAATCAGTGGCGTACCACCCTGAGCCCTTGAGCTGGAAACCAGCGGCTGTCAGTTGTTTATTGAAAGAAGGCGCACCACAGGAAGGGCATTTTGTCAGGGGGTCATCTGACATTTTTTGCAAAACATCCTTGGCATGGCCACAGGAATCACACTTGTAGGCGTAGATGGGCATGTTGAAGGTTCTCGAGTTGCAATCACAAAACCTTCAATTATAGGTGGGTCCCTTGCAAAACATGGTGGGCGCCGTGCTTGTTTTTCAGCGCTTGGGGCGCTAAAGAGCCAATGAGCATGCCCGCCAAGCTGGCCAAAACACCCGCTAACTGGGCTGGAAATTCTTCGCCAACGGGTGTCATGAGGCAGATAAGCCATGTCAGCAATCCCAATGCAATGGAGAAAATAGCACCTTGGGTGGTGGCTTTTGCCCAATAAAGCCCAAACAGCAAGGGAATGAAGGCACCCACCAAAGTGACTTGGTAAGCACCGGAAACCATTTCATAGATGGAACTACCTTGCATTTGAATGGCATAGAGCAAAACCAAGGCGCTGAAAACCAAAACCGTCACTCGCATGGCCAACAAGGACTGCTTATCGCCCTGATGCGGATAAAACTGTCGCCAAATATTTTCAGTGAATGTGACGCTGGGCGCTAGCAAAGTGGCAGACGCACAGGACTTGATGGCCGATAACAAAGCACCAAAAAACAGCACCTGCATGACAAATGGCATTTGTGTCATGACCAAGGTTGGTAAAACCTTTTGAGGATCTTCTTGAATGAGTTGAGCGGCCTGTTCAGGCATGATGATCAAAGCGCTGACAACCAAAAACATGGGCACAAAAGCAAACAAGATGTAGCAAATGCCGCCAATGATGGGGCCCTTGGTGGCCGCATTCAAACTGTTGGCAGACATCACCCGTTGAAAAACGTCTTGTTGCGGAATAGAGCCAAACATGGTGGTGATGGCGGCCGCCACGAAAAACAAAATATCTTTCATGTTGGGTTCAGGCAAAAACTTGAACAGGTCTTGGCTGACGGCCAAGGCGATGACTTTGTCTGCACCACCTGCTTGATCACCCGCATACACCGCCAGCGTCGCCAAACCCACAACCAAAATGATCATTTGCATGAAGTCCGTGATGGCCACGGACCACATGCCACCAAACAAGGTGTAGGCCAGCACCGAAACCACACCAATGGTCATGCCCAACGGCATGCTGATCACGCCATCTGACAACAAATTAAACACCAAGCCCAGCGCTGTGACTTGGGCCGAAACCCAGCCCAAATAGCTCACCATGATGATGATGGAGCAAATAACCTCAACAGAGCGACCATACCGCTCTCGGTAATAGTCGCTGATGGTGAGCAAATTCATCCGGTACAACTTGCCGGCAAAAAACAGCCCCACCAAAATCAAACAACTGCCTGCACCAAACGGGTCTTCGACCACGCCGTTCAATCCACTGTTGACAAATTTGGCAGGGATGCCCAAAACTGTTTCAGAGCCAAACCATGTGGCAAAGGTGGTGGTCACAATCATGGCCAGTGGCAAATGGCGGCCTGCAATAGCAAAGTCAGCTGAGCTTTTAACGCGCTTGGCGGCGACCAAACCAATGGCAATGGTGACGAGTAAATAGGCGATGACCAATGTCAATAACACAGCAACACTCCTTAGATTTGGTGAAATCTTTCGAATGCTTGTAGCACGATGAGGGTCGATACAAACCCGATGACCACATAAACAATGGCCTGCAACAATCTATTGGTTCGTTGTTGCTCTGCTAACAAAGCATTGAGTTGATTTCGGTCTTGCGAACTGGTGGACGAATGCTTTAAAAAGTCATGCACCAAACGTGGCAACTGAGGCAAGATTTTGGCATATTGAGGTGCTTGCTCTCGCAATTGCTGGAAAAATCTTTTGGGCCCCACCTGGTCAATCATCCACTGCTCTAGAAAGGGTTTGGCGGTGCTCCACAAATCGAGCTCGGGGTCTAGCTGCCGACCTAGGCCTTCAATGTTGAGCAAGGTTTTTTGCAACAAAACCAATTGCGGCTGAACTTCCACATTGAAACGGCGAGATGTTTGGAACAAACGCAAAAGCACCATGCCCAAGGAAATTTCCTTCAGAGGCCGATCAAAGTACGGTTCACACACGGACCGAATGGCCGACTCCAATTCATCCACTCGGGTATGGCTGGGCACCCAACCCGATTCAATGTGCAACTCGGCCACACGCTTGTAGTCGCGTCTGAAAAAAGCGCTGAAGTTTTGCGCCAAATACTCTTTGTCGTATTCAGTGAGGGTGCCCACAATGCCGAAGTCAAGGGAAATGTAGCGGCCCATCGTTTCTGGCTCAATACTGACTTGAATATTGCCAGGGTGCATGTCTGCATGGAAAAAGCCATCGCGAAACACTTGTGTGAAAAAAAGCGTCACGCCATCCTTCGCCAACTGCGGAATGTCAACACCGGCAGCGCGCAAAGCATCTACTTGACTGATAGGCACGCCCTTCATGCGCTCCATGACGATCACTTCGGGGTGGCAGTAATCCCAATACATCTCTGGAATTAAAACCAAGTTCAAACTTTGCATGTTCCGACGAAGCTGTGCGCCATTGGCGGCCTCTCGAACCAAATCCAGTTCATCGTGCAAATGTTTGTCAAACTCGGCAACCACTTCACGGGGTTTGAGGCGCTTGCCATCTGCGCTGAGTTTTTCAAGCCAGCCAGCCATCATGCGCATCAGATTCAAATCTTTTTCAATGGCCGGTAGCATATTGGGCCGCAAGACTTTGACAGCCACCTCTTGAACGACGCCTTCTTTGTTTTTCCACAACGCAAAGTGGACCTGCGCAATCGAGGCACTGGCCACGGGAACATGGTCGAAAGACTCGAAAATTTCAGACACTGAGCGTCCAAATGCTCGCTCTATGGTGGCCACGGCAATGTCTGAGCTAAAGGGTGGCACTCTGTCTTGAAGCTTGGCCAGTTCATTGGCAATGTCGTCGGGCAACAAGTCTCTGCGCGTGGACATAACTTGCCCAAACTTCACAAAAATGGGTCCCAGTTGTTCAAGGGCCAGTCGGAGGCGCTCGCCACGTGAGGATTTGTAAACACGCCCCAAAGTGAGCGCGCGCGACAAAATTTTCAACAGTGGTTGATTGAAGTTAGACAGTACCAACTCATGCAGGCCAAACCACCAGACCGTCCACAAAATGAATGTGCCCCGAAAAATTCGGTTCATGGGGCGGTCCTGTGGAGATTGTCAGAGGGTGCAGATTTGCGAATAAATTGCTGCATGGCCAGAAAGGCTTGCCGGCCCACTGAAACCAAAGAATTGGCAACAGCGTCACCCAACAATTGAGACAAGTCTTCCTCGTAATCCCAGCGCACATGGTCAATTAACCAATTCACTTCGGCCGCCAATTGAACGTCACCTTCGATGTGAACACCCGGCTTTTCGCCTTTCAAAATAGCCGAAGCCATGGCCAAGGGGGATGCATCTGTGAGACTTAATTTGAGGTCAAATTTTTGTTCATTGACACGCTCCAACAAACCCGCTGGCGTGGGTGAGAGCTGAATGAGCTTGTCTTGCCATTGCAGTTGAATGCAGCGGCCCTTTTGACGCATGAGCCTATTTTGCGCTTCAGGTTCATGGACTATGACGTGATTCAAAAACAAAACCAAACGATTGATGGTCTCATCCATGACCCAAACTGGGGGGTGGGAGTGGGTGACGAATTGCTCAAGCGCTTCGCCCACAAATGAAAAAGGGGACTGTGTTGCCATAGCCCCCAATTATTCACGAAAGACTGGCCCGTGCCAGCCTCTCTCACATAATGTCTTTAAATTATTGCAGGGCTTGTACACCAGCCACCAACCAGCCGCTGTTGCCATTTCTGGGTTTGGTCATATTCCAAACTTCACGGAAGGCGCTAGCCTCTGAAGAAGGCTCTTCACGGATCACACCGTTGAATTCAATGCTTGCCATGTAAACCTCTGGCAGCTCTTCTATGCCTAGCAATTGAGCCTCCAACTTAAGGACTTCGGTTTTGTTAGGCTGTCCTGGGAAATTGGCTTCCCGTTCTGCCAATTGGCTCTTGATTTCAGACAACATGCCGTCTGTCATCATGGCCTTGAGTGAGCCCATGTCGGCTCGGTCCCAAGCGTCTTGCAAAGTAATGAAATTGCGTTTGGCAGCCTCAACAAAGCTTCCACTGTCAAAGCCTTCTGGAACGCTCCAGCTTTGTGTGCCCTGAAGCGCTGTAGCCTCAGAGCCGCCAATGGCAGAACCGATCATAGAGCCACCAGCGTGAGTGGAAGCTTGCGTATTTCCAGCAGGCGTTGGGTCAAAGCGCGTTTCTTGCGTTTCCCAAGGCCGGGCTGAAGCGTCGTTGCCGACTTTTTCAGGGTTGTACTGTCGCACGGTTGCAGGTGATTCGGCTGTTTGACCAGCACCTTGGTAGGCTAGGCCTCCCTGCTGCTGAGCAGCACCGCCTTTGCGTGAGCGCAAGAAGTAACCAATCACCCCCACCGCCACCATGGCCAGCAAGGCAAACATGAGCATGTTGCCAAAAGCTTCACCCATGCCTAGGCTGCTTGCCAACCAAGCCAATCCCAATCCAGCAGCCAAGCCACCCAGCATGGCACCCCATGGACGTTTAGCAGGCGCAGCTGGTGCCGCAGCAGGGGTTGCTGGTTTGGCCGCCGCCGCTTGGCTAGGTGCCGCAGGTTTAACCGCTTCACGTTGCGTGACGTTATTGGACTGTTGGCCAGTAGATTTGCCGCCGCCCATGCGACGAGCAGCCTCAGCGTTCAAACTGCTAAAGGCCAGAACCAAAGTCAAGATTAAGCCGAAAAAATTGTTCACAACAAGCTCCGAAAAGTTCAGAAAAAACCAATCAACATTTAATACCCAGATGCAAGGCTACCACCCCTGCACTTAAGTTGTGAAATTCGGCATGTCCAAATCCGGCATTTTTCATAAGGGCTTTCAGCTCTTCCTGACCTGGGTGCATGCGAATCGATTCGGCCAAATACCTGTAACTTGCATCGTCTCCGGCAACCCACTTGCCCAATTGGGGCAAGATGTTGAAGGAGTACCAGTCGTAGGCTTTTTCTAGGGGCTTGGCTACTTTAGAGAATTCCAAAACCAAAAGTTTGCCCCCTGGCTTCAAAACTCGACACATCTCTTTCAAAGCCAAATCTTTGTGCGTCATGTTGCGAAGTCCAAAAGCCACGCTCACCACGTTGAAATGGTCGTTGGGAAATGGCAGTTTTTCAGCATCACAGACCAGTGTGGGCAAGATCACGCCCTGGTTCACCAATCGATCGCGACCTGTTCGCAACATGGCTTCATTGATGTCAGTGTGAACCACTCGACCCGTCGTTCCCACTTTTTTTGAGAACGCCAAAGACAAATCGCCCGTACCGCCTGCAATGTCGAGCACCTGGTCGCCTTCTTTGAGGTTGGCCACCTGCAAAGTGTAGGCTTTCCAAACACGGTGTAAGCCAGCAGACATCAGGTCATTCATGATGTCGTATTTGGACGCTACAGAATCAAAAACACCTCTGACATGCTTGGCCTTCTCTTGCTCATCGACGGTTTTAAAACCAAAATGGGTTGAATTCATTTTCTAAATCCAATCAGTGAGAGTGGCCACAAGAAGCACCTGATGCGCCCGGCATGGGATCGTCGCGTTGCACACCTGCAGCCTGCAATCGTTCGTTGTACTGAGACCAGAGGCCGTCTTGATCTGAGCCCAAATGGTACAAATAGTCCCAAGAAAAAATACCGCTGTTGTGGCCATCTGAAAAAGTAGGCTGAACCGCGTAATTGCCAACCTGCGCCAGTTCAACAACGTCAACTTCACGCTTGCCCGTTTGCAAAACCTCTTGCCCAGGACCATGGCCTTGAACTTCTGCTGAAGGCGAGTAAACACGCATGAGTTCAAAGGGAATTCGGAAAGTTTGACCGT
>CANNNB010000112.1 GCA_947505995.1 Comamonadaceae bacterium | reverse complement strand
CACCATTGTGCCCCTCACACCTGTAGAGCAAGTAAGCAGCATCATTGATGCATTGGTACACGGCATTACAGCCAACGCCAGCACCGATTTGCACGCAGGCTGGTTATGTGGAGGCGAAATGTTGGCCCCCACGGCAGGCCGCGAATCTACTTGCCACGTTATTTTGTTGTCTGATGGTCAGGCAAACAGCGGTTTAGTTGATACAGTTCGAATTTGCGAACAGGTCTCGGCACTTGCCGGCGCAGGCGTGACCACCACCACAGTAGGATTGGGCGCTGACTTCAACGAAGTGTTGATGACTGCCATCGCACAAGCTGGCCACGGCAGTGCGCATTACGGCGAGCGCGCTATTGATTTGGCAGAAACATTTGATGCAGAAATTGGGCTATTGTCGCAACTGCAATGGCGCAATGTAGAGATGTCTATTGTTGGTGAAACTTCACACATAGAAATGCTCAACACATACGACCGTGCAGGTGCAGCATGGCGCATGCCTTCTGTGGCCATGGGCTCCGAATGCTGGGCACTGCTTCGCATGCCAATGCGTGAGGCCATTCGATTACAAGAAGAACAAGGCACAGTCATCAAAGTGAAGGTACAGGCTGTTGACGCCAGTGGCACGAAGTTTATCTTTGAAGGCCAACTGCAAAGTTTACCCATTGTGGCCCCTGCTGCCTATGAGTCTGAAATGGCCCATGAGTTGGTAGAGCGGCGCATCAACGAACTCACTGCAGCCATACTACAACTGCAAATTAGAGAAGCTGCTTTGGCAGGCGATTGGCTGCATGTTGAGCGCTTGCTAAACAGGCTGGAGGCTATTGGTCGAAATGAGCCCTGGATAGCAGCCTCTATTGCGTTCACAAGGCAACTCATGAGCGAACGCGATGAACGCCGCATGTCTAAAGAGATGCTTTACAAATCTAGGAAAATGAACAATCGTTTGTCTAGTACTAATGAGGTGATGTTTAGCATGAATACGGACATTGAAGAGCAAGCGTTTTTGCGCAGAAAGTCTCATGAAGGCCGCAGGTCGGAGACTTAATGAAAACCGCTCTTCTTTTTATGAACCTGAGGCGGTTTAACGCACTACTGCCATCGCTTGCCCTTTTGCTAATTGCAGTGGCCATGGCTTGGTCAGCCCTGCAGACGACCAAACCAGACACACCAAAGACCGTGTTGCCGCCAGGTCATACCGAGAATTTGTTAAGTGATGTTCTTGAGTTGCGCAAACTCGATGTCGATTTGGATTTAGGCCCAAAGCTAGTGCTGTTGAAGGTGGTTAGCAAGAAGAAGAATGCCTCAGCCTACGAAACTTCAGAAATTCGGAACTTGGTGTTTGTATCCGACGACTCAGAAACTTTGAAGTGGGTGTTTCCTGGGCAAGATCAAGAATTAGTAAGTGTTCATCCCTTGAAGAATGCTGCCAATGCAATTAAAGGCATTTATGTTGAGGCTGTAGCAAAGTCATCCGAAAAAAAGGCTTCCGGCTTTCACTTGAGCTCAATTTACCTGGTGGCTGCTGATGGGTCTGGTTTAAAAAAGGTCTTGTCAGATGTGGATGAAGTATTGAGCAGACGCAACGATGCAAACAAGTTGCGATTGATTTATCAGAAGCAAAATTCAGTGCGAATGGCTCAGATTGATATGCAAGATTTCAAAGTTCTAGCAGATCGTGAGCTGGCCAAGATGAGTGAATTTAAAAAATAAATTGGAGAACAAAAATGAACGAAATTGTGTGCCCCCACTGCCAAAAAGCTTTCAAGGTGGATGAGTCTGGCTATGCCGAAATATTGAAGCAAGTGCACGACAAAGATTTTGAGAAACAACTGGCCGATCGAATTAAGGCGATGGAAAATACCAGTCGCTTGGCTACTGAAAATGCCGTTTTGAAGGCTAAGAATGAGATTGAAAAAGAAAGGGATTTACTGAAGGCTCAACTCAATGCTGAGATTGCCAATGCCGATACTGCAAAGCAATTGGCTGTAGCCAATGCCTTGGCAGAAATTAACCGTGAAAAAGACAAACTGCAGAACGATTTGGTTCGTTTGGCTTCTGACAAAAAGTCAGACGAAGACAATCTATCCAAGCAGTATCAACTTCAGCTTAAAGACAGAGATGAAGCCATAGAACGATTGCGTGATATGAAGCTGAAGCTGTCCACCAAAATGGTTGGTGAAACGCTTGAGCAGCATTGCGAAACTGAATTCAACCGCCTTCGTGCCACAGCGTTTACGAAGGCCTATTTTGAAAAAGACAACGACGCCAAATCTGGCAGCAAAGGTGACTACATTTTCAAAGACTTTGATGAGGCTGGTGTCGAAATCACCTCCATCATGTTTGAAATGAAAAATGAGAACGACAGCACGGCCACCAAAAAGAAAAATGAAGACTTTTTGGCCGAGCTAGACAAAGACCGCAAGGAAAAGGGTTGCGAGTATGCCGTACTGGTGTCTTTGCTTGAACCAGAAAACGAGCTGTACAACATAGGCATTGTCGATGTGTTCTATCGCTACCCCAAGATGTACGTGGTGCGGCCCCAGTTCTTCATTCAAATCATCAGCCTGCTTCGCAACGCCTCGATGAATGCCATGCAATACAAGGCAGAACTACAACTGGTGAAAGCCCAAAACATTGACATCACCAGTTTTGAAGTCGAGTTGGATGCGTTTAAAACTGATTTCTCTAGAAACTATGATTTGGCAACTCGCAAGTTTGCAACTGCCATTGAGGAGATTGACAAATCAATCAAGCACCTGCAAGAAACCAAAGAAGCCCTGCTTGGCACCGACCGCAACCTTCGCTTGGCCAACGACAAAGCACAAAACGTCACCGTCAAGCGCCTTACCAAAAAGAACCCCACCATGGCAGCCAAATTCGAAGCCCTCAAAGACGACAGTTAATTGGGGTCAGATCAACATTGTTTTTATAGGGTAAATTGAAGGCATACGTAAGGTAATTCCATGGCCATCATCCACCCCCGTCTTAGCCCTCCCCTTGCCCACAAACACGGTGGCTACAGGTTAGAGTTGTCCTTGCTTGAAATGCTGCGCATGGGCCTGCCAGACAACTTTGATGTATTTCATGGCCTCACTTGGTCCACCGTTCATCACGATTTCCAAAAATTTGGCGAGTTAGACCTTACAGTTGTGTCGCCTCAAGGACACATCCTTATTCTGGAGGTGAAAGGTGGCAGTGTTTACACCCACAACGGTTTGCTATTGAAAGACTACAACCGAGAAAAACCCAAAGACATCGGGCAGCAAGTAGGACGTCAACATGGTGCTATTCGTCAACGTTTAAAGAACGTGCATTTGAAAGAAGTTCACGTTGAAGCCTTTCTTGTGTTGCCAGAGCACAAGCTGCTCAGCGAAGGCTTGTCATATCCCCGCGAGCGAATCATTGATTCAACCCAAATGGATCAGTTTTGCAATTTGGTGAAGTCGTCATTTTCTCTAACAAGTGGCACGCCCGACAGGCAGCTGTTGCTAGATTTTTTGTCGAATGAATTTGATTTGATGCAAGATGTCGGCGCACAAATTAGCGCTATGCAGAGCATCAGCACCCATATGTCCAATGGCTTGGCTACTTGGGTGCCGCGCATAACGCACGAAAACAACATCTACATCATTGACGCTACAGCCGGCTCTGGCAAAACTCAGTTGGCCCTCAAACTGCTGAAGAGCGCTGCACTGAACAAACAACGCGTTCTTTATGTTTGCTACAACAGGCCATTGGCAGACCATATTCAATCGTTAGCGCCTAGCCAAACAGAAGTGGTCACCTTCCATCAACATTGCGACGAATATGCCAAGCAACACGGCTACAACCCAGACTTTTCAAAGGCTGGTGTTTACGGCGAGTTGGCCAAGATCTACATGTCAGAGTCTGCCAAGCTGACGCCTAAATTTGATTTGTTGGTCATTGACGAGTCACAGGATTTCAACGCCGAGTGGGTGCAAGCTTTGTTCCAAGAATTGAAGTCAAATGGCCGCTTGTATGTGCTTGGCGATGAAAACCAAAACCTCTACGATCAAGAAGGTTTTGACTTGCCAGGTGCTGTTCGTATTTCTTGCACCGATAACTTTCGAAGTCCGCAGAAAGTGGTTCAGACCATCAACACTCTGAAGCTGATTGATCAGCGCATTGTGGCTTGTAGCGCTTATGAAGGTGATGCGCCTGAAATTTATACGTTTGGCAAGGGTGCCAACGACCACGAAAAGGCTTTGAACAAGTGTTTGCTAAATTTATGGGCGCAGGGCTTAGAGCCTTCCCAGGTGGTGGTGGTGACATACCGCGGATTGAAAAATTCCAATGTGATGACGTTGGCGCATGCCGGTGGCAAAAAAACCAAACGACCGGTACAGGTGGAAGACGGCAACTGGACCTGGACTGAGGGCGATCTCTTGATAGAAACCGTAGGCCGCTTCAAAGGCCAAAGCGCCCCTGTAGTGGTGTTTTGTGAAATCGATTTTGAAGATCTGAATCCATCCAATGCGCGCAAACTATTTGTAGGCATGACACGTGGTCAGATGAAAGTTGAATTGGTCATGAGCGAAAGAGCTTCAGAACTATTGAGAGCTAATTTGAATTAATAATTGGGGTCAGATCAACATTAATTCAAACTCCCATTGATGCTCGATAACGCTTAAATTGATCTTTAATCAAAATCTTGTCGCTGCCCACCATAAAGTGACGAACACCTAGCCCTCGCCAAGCATCAACCTGGCGGCGCCCCTCCGCAACATCTGCAGAAAAAACTGGCATAAAGATAGGCAACTTGGCTGCTTGAGCTGCCTTCACCACTTTGTCCAAAGCGCTCAAAACATCGTCATGCAGAACATTACCGTGATGTCCCAGAGAAACAGATAAGTCGAACGGCCCCGCAACAATGGCGCGCAAACCATTTACCGCGCAAATCGATTCAATATTTTTGACACCTTTGCCGGTTTCCACAAGGGCCAAAATGCCATGCATCAACTCTTGCGCCACTTCGTATTCGGGCCAATTAGCAGTTGTATGATCGGCAGACCGCACGCAGGGGCATGAACCTCGGCTACCACGGGGCGCAAACAGCGCGGCATCCACAGCGTTTTGCGCTTGGTCGGCCGTCTCCACGACGGGGACAATGATGCCCGAGGCGCCGGCATCAAGACAGCGACCAATCCACGAGCGATCGTTGGTGGGTACACGCACCAGCGGCACCAGGCCCGCACCCCTACACACCCTCACCATATCTTGCGCCGTTTCGACACCAAATGCCGCGTGTTCACAATCAATAACGGTAAAGTCAAACCCTGCACTTCCCAACATTTCCAAAACGTCGGGCGAAGACATCTGCGACCAAGTGCCAAACAAACTATGGCTTCCCTCTGCGTTCAATAAGTCTTGAAGTGTTTTCATATGCGTTACCTGCGTTTAATTTAATTAATTAACCAGTCGACACAAGCATAATCTTCAAGCCTTTGAGTGGCAAGTCATAGCGACTCTGCCAGGTCTGCCCCGCCACCAAAGGCCACGCATCTGTCCAGGTGCCCGTGGTTATCACATCGCCCGCTTTCACATCTGGCGCGCCAGGGCACTGTCGCAGTGCTTTCATAAAGTGCAGCAAGGCCATCAGCGGGCTGTCGAGCACATTGGTGGCTTGCCCCTTCTCCACCAATTTACCGGCATGCAACAGCTCTAACGACATTTCCGCAAGCAACTCATGCAATTGCGCGCCATTGGCGGCCACGTCATTCACTGACACCTGCTTGCCAACCAGCAAATGCGCATGCAGACCGCTGTCAGTCACTGTATCGGCTACTTTAAATTTCCAATCAAGCGAATGTGATTGAACAATCTCAAAACCAGAAGCCATCCAATCAATAGACTCAAACAAACTTTGCACCGTAAGCTCCGAAGGCGGCGAACAACGCATGCCAAAAACCAACTCGGGCTCAAGCCTTGGTTGGCTCATGTGACTGATATCTACTGTACCCTCGCCCTGGCTGTTGGCCATGGTCAAAGTGGTGTTCCAAACAGTACCCCAAATAGGCTCGAACACCTGATAGCGCTCCCAAATGCTGCGATTGGTAAAGCCAATCTTGAACCCTCGAGGCTGTTCACCCCTTGCTTCTCTGAGCTTTCTTACTTGCAAGGCAGTTTGGTAAGCCTGAGACACATCAGATGGAATACTGTCCAGTTCTTCATCTGTCCAAAGCTGTCCTTCATCAATATGTTTCAATAGTATTTGCGGTGTCATAACTTGCTCCTGTTAGTTGCGTACAACCACTCCCCAAGCTTGAGTTGAGTGCCATGGCTCTATGGCAATTTACATTGCCTTGCATTAAACAATTAATTGAGGTCAGATGATCGTTAACAAAAAGATGACTAACCGATTTAGGGGCAGAGTAGTTATTCATCATCTGACCCCAATTCTTCATCGTCATCCAATTCCAATTCATTCAAGCCGCGTTCTTCACGGCGCTGCTCAATCCAGGTGTCTACTCTCTGGGTCACTAAATCGCCAAACTCTGCATAGAAGCTTGAGCTGGCGTCTACGATGAAGCCTTGTACTTCATCTCTCACGTAGCAGTGTTCGCCAAAGTTGGCTTCTAAGCAGCAGAATAAATCCCAACCTTTGATGAAAAAGTCGAAGAGTTCTATCAGTGTTAGTGGCCTTATGGAGGTTCTTCTTCTTTCATCTAAAGTCATTCCTTCGTATTCATCCACGACACGATAATGAATGCGTGATGCACCTCGTTTAGCATACACGCAAGTTACATCTTGGGTGGTGGAGGCAATGGTGATGCGCGCAATTTCTACTTCTTGGGCCTCTCGATTGGGCAAATACTCGCCACCCATCCAGGCAGGGTGAATTCCGCCTTGGGCTTTTCTCTCTTCGTGAGTGAGTTCCGGCACCGAAATGATGGAATTTGCAAGCTCAATGTCACCAGATCTGATGGCGCGTTCATACATCGCCTTTCTCTCGGCGCCTTTGATGTCAGAAGCAAGCTTGATGTTGTTGTCGTAAGCCCAAAAATAGGACTCAGGGCGATAGGCAAGGTCAATTGCCAAAGGGCGTAGCTGGGACATGGTCCACCTCCTTTTTAGCGACTTTGACAAGATGTCGGGGGCCGCAATAGAGAACAAATCTCCCCAACCGTTTAGGACGGTCAAGCCATAAAAAAACCCGCCTCAAGGGACGGGTATGACTTCGGATGTTTGCTCTTTGGAGCCTCATCTGCCGTGTGGCAAACCACCTTGCCCGAAAGCAGGTTGGTACAGGCGTCAAACCCGTTCTTGATGTGTGAGATAACTATATCAATTAATTTAGGTCAATGCAACAATATTTTTATCAAAATTTTTATCGTGCGTAATTTCGAACAACAAAACTAGCCTTTTTCCAAGCTGGCCCTTCCCAATATGGGTCAGAAAACGGTCCATCAGCTGGGCGCCAATCGGGCTTGCCATTTCGCTCTGCCCTGTCCATTCTCACAATTAAATAAT
>CANNNB010000111.1 GCA_947505995.1 Comamonadaceae bacterium | reverse complement strand
TTCATGGCCGAGTGTTTCAAGGCGTTTGATGCCGCGTTTAAAAGCAGCCTTGTCGCGCACAGCACTGGAGGGTGAGAAGATATAGATGTGGCTCATGAAGTGCTTAATTTAAAATGCTGCACGGCTGATTCTGCAATGGATTGCCCGTGTTCTTGTACAAAATGTCCAGCTTGTGGCAGAAGTAAAGGTGGCGGGCAGCCCTTTATGTTTTGGTGCAGTTCACGCATGACAGGTTCTCCCAGCACGGGGTCTTGAAGACCAATGGCCATCATACTTTGACCATGCCACTGATTGCGCCAAAAGTTAAGCGCTTGTCTTGAAACTTCTGCACCCAGACTGTTTTCATGCTCGGGTACCATGGGCGGAAAAGCATGAAGCGCTGCGCGATGGCCGCGATCTTGAAAGGGGCTGTTGTAGGCTTGTGTTTCTGCGTCAGTCATGTGTTTGTTGCCGCGCGCAAAGAGCTTGGCTACATCAAAATCGGGATTAGCCTGACACCATTCTCGCCAACTCAAAAATCCTTTTGACAAGGGCTGTGTCCCTGTTGCCAATGCAGTGTTCATGACCAGCAAACCTGCAAAGCGATGGGGCATGTCCATGGGCAAGGTCAGCCCCAAGATACCGCCCCAATCTTGAACAACCAAAACGATATTTTTCAAATCCAAACGTTCAATGAGTTCTAACAAGACTTGACGGTGAAATTCAAAACTGTGTTCATTGGCTTTTTTCAACTTATCACTCTTTCCAAAACCAATGAGGTCTGGCGCAACGATGCGGTGGCCATGGGCTATGAAAGTCGGAATCATCTTTCGGTACAAATAACTCCATGCAGGATTGCCGTGCAAACACAAATAAGTGATCTGTTGATCTTTCGCGAAGTCTTGAGCGAGATTGGCGTTGTCAGTTTGACCTTCATCTAAATAGTGCAAGCGCAAACCATTGAGCGCTGTTAAGTCTGACACATAGTGGGCTGCCCATGGGTAATCGGGAATGCCCTCAAACCATTCGACTGGTGGCCGCAAGGCATCGTCACGCAAGGGGTTCATATTGGTACGTTTTGGTTTAAAAAATTGTTGCAAGAGTTGTCGACACTCATCGGCTAAAACACCGCCTGTCACTGCTGTGTGGTGGTTAAGGCCTTGGTTTGAAAACACATTTAACACCGATCCCGCTGCGCCAGTTCTGGGTTCTGAAGCACCAAACACCAAGCGAGAAATACGAGAATTGATAATGGCCCCAGAACACATGGTGCAAGGCTCTAAAGTGACATAAAGGGTGCAGTTTTCTAGGCGGTAATTGCCAATTGTTTTAGCAGCATCTCGCAAGGCCAAAATTTCTGCATGGGCTGTCGGGTCAGTGCTGCCCAGAGGTCCGTTGCTTCCTCTGCCAACAAGGATGCCATCTCTAACAACCACCGCGCCAACGGGAACTTCACCGTCCCGCCCAGCTTGTTTGGCCAGTTCAATGGCTACTTGCATCCACTTTAAATCAGAGTTCATGAACCATTCCAAGCCGACGCATCCAAAGGGCCAAAGCTTTTTCAGATTCGTTGCCCGAATTGTAGGCGGCATGCATGGCGGCGTGAGACTCAGGTCGGTGTTGGTTGAGTTTGACCTTGGTCTGAACTTCTAACAACTTCATCTCAAAGGCCACGATGGCATTCATCATGGGGTGCGTGTAGGTTTCTGGGAGACCGCGCCATTGTTGCGCATAGGCCGGTTCATGATCGGCAATCAATTGTTTCAAGAGGGCATCTTTGGCCTCTTCGCCTTCCAAAATTCTCGCTTCGGCTTTGACATGAACGGCCACATAACTCCATGTTGGCACCCTGATCAAATCGGGATAAACCGCAGGCGACATATAGGCCTGAGGCCCCATGAATGTCAAAAGGACTTGAGGGCGCTTGTACAAAAAACCAGAATGAGGATTGCCTTTGGCAACATGCCCCAGCAGCATATCTCGTTGCGCATCTGTTGCATGGGGCATCAACTTGATGGGGATATGGCTGATAAACGGAAAACCTTCATCATCATTAGAAACCAAACTGGCAAATGGATTTTCCAGAATGATGCTTCTGGCATGTTCAGGATGATTGAATTGTTTGGGTAAATACATCTATTTGTAACTTTCAGTATCAAATGTAAGTGCCTGCCAAAGTCAGCACCTTGCCACCTGTGCGCATCTTAAATCTAGCGACACCTGCGCTTCGAATTGTATTGACACCACCCAAATCCAATCGTCTGATACCTCTTTCGCGCAACTCTTCAATAGCTCGCCACAAAATCAAATGATGGGCATGCAACTCACGACCTTGATCTGAGGTCCAGCCAACCTGGTAGGTGGCCGCTTCGCCATGAATTAAAAACATCATGGCAGCAATGCGATCTCTGCCCAAATCGCTTCTGAGTGTCAGAATATTTTTAGCGGGTTGTTTGCGAGATTGAACATAGAGATCAAAAAAAGGAAGTGGCAAGCCTTCAAGCTGCTTGTCAACCCTTTGCTTTTTCTCATTGTCCAATAACCACCTGTACTGACCTTCGTTGGTACCCACTCGGTGAATGGTCATTTGGCTTGACTCGGCACTGACCAAACTTGATCGCCAACGACCTTCAAGCTGCGACCTAAGTTCAGAAATTGGCAAGCCAATGTCGAGCATGACCGTAGACATGCCAGACATGATTCTTCTCAGAGGGTGCAATCCGTGGGCTTGGCCTTCAGCGACTTCTGGCGTCACAGCCATGAAGCGAATTCCTTTGAGTGGCAGTGTTTTTTTCAAAGCCTTGTACACCAGGGACTCGGCTTCAGGCGCTAAGTGTTTAGACCAAATGGGACCTCTTGTACAAAGTGCAACAGCACCCAATCGACCCCATTGCCTGACAATGAACTGAGCCTGCGCAAGTTGTTGACCCTGACTAAATACACGCGCTCTGAGGACGGGCACACCCAATAATTTCAAACTGGTGCCATAGTCCCACCCTTGTTGCAATGCACCTGCCGCTGCCATGTGAACTGAATCCCATTCTGCTAGGTCATGCGCATCCCAATGCACTATCATTGGGAAACCTTTTTGAAGATTGAAATTAATCGCAATAGCATGCTGAAAAAAATCCTTGAAAAAAGACAAGCCCAAACAGTCATGGGATATAAGCTCAAAGAGCCACGGCCCACATGGTTGGCAGGATTTTGGGCGGCAGTGTATTTTGGATTGCCATTTTTTCTTTTCACGGTACTGCTTGATATTGCCATTGAGTGGTTCTCAGGCAAGTGTTATGGATTGTGGTGCTATTTTCAATGAACTTCGTCGCTAAGCTTTGAAAATGCCATCTAAGCTGTCATCCCAACGGTAGCCAGGAAAAACCTCAGCAACGCTTGCTTTTGGTAAGCCGATGCTGCCTACCAGGGCTTGCGCAAAAACCCCTCTAAAGTCGTGGTGAACTGGCAAATCTCTGCCTTCGTTAAGTTGATTTTGGGCCAGACCATTCCATCGACCATGCCATCTCCCGCCCTGAACGCAATTGCCTAAAAGCCACATCACATTGCCGTGACCGTGGTCGGTGCCACGAGTGCCGTTTTCAGCGCAGGTTCGGCCAAATTCACTGGCCACAATGACCACATCATTGGGTTCATTGAAGGCAGCTCTCAGTTGCATGAGCGTATTGGCAAGGTTTGTCAAATTGTTGGCCAACAAGCCTGTCACATTGCCTTGATTGATGTGCGTGTCCCAGCCGCCTGAAGATAAGAATCCAAGGCGAAGCTCTCGATTCTGTTGCATCAATGTTCCAAGATGTTTAGCATCCAAAGCCAAGCCCTGCGGAGAACCTGCACCGTTGTTGGCAGCTTGTTGTTCGCTGCTTGAAGCCATGCTGGGCACCTTGAGCATGGCCGCTGTAGACATGCGGTTGCTAGCACCCTCCATCATGGCGTTGGCCATTTTCTCGTTACCTGCATACAACTCGCGTACTGCCTCGCGCGTTTTGCTCTCAGCCAAGGTTCCTGGTCTTGTGGCTGACAAGCCGTTTCCAACCAATTGAACAGGTCTGGGACCCGACAAAATTCGGGGGCTGCTCTCACCGACACCCAAGGCATGAAGGCCAACACCATTGCCAACCATGCCCGACAACACATTGAGCCAGCCAGCAGATGGCGAACTGGAACCCGGCTTACCGGTTTCCCAATGGTATTGCGCATCAAAATGCGATCGGCTTGAATCGGGTGAACCTGCACAGGGAATTGCGGCTAAAACGCCTTGTTGCCAAAGCGGCAGCAAGGCAGCGCAAGCAGGGTGAAGGCCAAATGTTGCGTCAAGCGCTAAAGCCGTTTTGAGAGAACCATCAGGTTTTGGTATTCCGATGTTGGGACGAATCTGCGAATACCTTTCATCACCATGTGGCACCAACATCGAAAGGCCATCGTAGGCGCCGCGCAAAAAAACCAACACCATTCGACCAGATGTTGAGGGTGCATTGGCCAAGGCAGAAATGGCAGGCAAAGCAAACGCCCCCATGCTGATTGTTTGAAAAATGGCTTGACGGCGATTTATCAACATGTGCTGCGCTTTCAAGGGGATTATTTGAAGACCAATTCGGAGCTGCCCAAGACAAATCCCATTCTTTGCTGAGGTGCTTGCTTCATCACTGCCGTGGCAGTCTTGTCGCTCAGGTAGGGATACAAATCGTTTCGCTCTGGTGCATTTCGCGCAATGGTCAGCGCAAAATCAATGCGACGAGTTAAGGCCTCAGGCGTGAACCACGTGTTGGCATTGAAAGCATAGCCATCGGGTGTTTGCCAATTTTGAATGCCATGTCCAGCTACGGCGGTGTAGCCAAATGCCTGCAACCACTTGTTGCGATCTTGTCCTGCATTGAGTGCACGCAAACTACCGCAGGCAAAATCGTAGGGCGTTCTGTACAGTTTATTTTCAGGATCCCAAAAGGCAGCATCGCTCAACATTACTTTCATGACTTGATGAATGTCACCGCCTGTTGCTAGAAACGTCTTTGCCATTTGATCAATCAAATCTTGGGGTGGCATGTCAGCGACAAAATATTCGGCGAGTCTGCGAGAAACACGTTGCGCTGTAGCGGGATGGTTGGCTAAATAACGAATGGCCTGTTCGCCCTCTTTCATACCGATGAATTGAGGAGAACTTGGAATGCTTTGGCCCATCACCGTTTTTTGACCAGACTCATGCAGACGCATGACAAACTGAAATCCATCTTGAGAACGCGGCGCTACAGTCCAGCCTGTGAACAGACGGGCCAATTCACGAACATCGTCTTGGGTGTAGCCACCGTTCGCGCCCAAGGTATGAAGCTCCATAAGCTCTCGAGCGTAGTTTTCATTCAAACCACGGCTGCTTTGTCCAGCCCGAGCCGGCTGCGGACTGACACTAAGCCACTGGTCCAAGTAGTAAAGCATGGCGGGATGCTTTGCACTGGCCAATACCAAGTCTTCAAACTTGCCCAATGCATGCGCCCTGGCCACGTTGATGGCGTAGTGCCCCGCAAAAGGCCGCACGCTTCCCTTTTGTTGGTAAATGTTGAAGTGGTTGAACCAAAACTCTGTCATTCGGGCTAGCAGAGGTTGCTCAATATCGTCGCTGCTGCAACTTGCCAAGCGCCAAGCAATGGCTTTGTTCACTTGCGTTCGGTTGTAAAACAGGGGCTCAGTTTCATCTTGAAATTGAAACCGCTTTTCATTGACGACGAATTCGTTGATGCGAGTTCCCGCAGGAACGGCGGCGCGGGCTTCTCGTTCTTGTCGAGCACCGTCAAATATCAACGGGAGACGGTCGTTGATGGACGCTAAATCTGGTGGAAGCTTGGGGGCCTGTAGGCTAGCTTTGTGCGCAGCATCCAATAAATTCAAAGCCCACTCTTTGGGCTGACCATTTAACTTGATGTCAGCAAGCAAAGCGGGGGTAGGACCATAAGTAAGTCGGTTAATGGCTCGCCATTCTGCCGAAGAACCCTGAATGTCAATGTTGCTGACAGGCAAAGCAACAGACTGAGTTGGCTTTGGCGACTGAGCACAACCCCCTAAATAAAGAGACAAGCAAATCCCAAACACATACCGCAAGGACTTGAAACTGATGAATCTAGTTGTTGGCGTCATTTCGATATGAATTATGCACAGAAGATCAATTTAAGGTTTGACTGGCTCTAGCCTTAGCAAAGCACCCTGCGCATCGTCGGTTAGCAGGTAAATCAGGCCGTCCGGCCCCATTCTCACATCACGTATGCGACCAGACCGGCCTTTTAGCAAACGCTCTTCGCCCAGTACTTTCTCACCATCAAGCGTCAGACGGACCAGCATCTGACCACGCAAAGCACCCACCAGTAAATTGCCTTGCCATTGGGGAAACTGAGAACCGCTGACAAAAGCCATGCCCGATGGCGCAATTGACGGTACCCAAAAATGCAAGGGTTGCACCAGACCAGGCTTGGCCTGACCCTCGCCAATTTTGGTACCCAAGCCGTAGTTAACCCCGTAGGTGATGACGGGCCAGCCGTAATTTAAACCTGAACGCATCACGTTAAGCTCATCACCACCCTGAGGCCCGTGTTCGTGTGTCCAGAGTTCGCCAGTTTGAGGGTGCAATGCCGCACCCTGCATGTTGCGATTGCCTAAGGTCCATTTTTCGGCCAAAGCACCTGCTCTGTTGACAAAGGGGTTGTTGGCTGGCACACGGCCATCGTCGTGAAGGCGAATAACAGAGCCTGCATGATCGTCTAGCTTTTGGGCGCGGTCGTTCTCACCTCTGTCACCCAAGGTCAGATAAACCATGCCAGTTTGATCAAACACAATACGCCCGCCGAAATGAAAGCCTGAACGTGTTTTGGGTTGCATGCTGAACAGCACCTGTACCTCGGTCATGCGTTGGCCTACTAGCTTTCCTCTGGCCAAGGCGGTTCCCCAGCCACCGGGCCCAGACGCGTTGTAAGCCCAATAAATCCAGCCGTTTTGAGCATACTGTGGGTGTAAGACCACATCAAACAAGCCGCCCTGACCCTGTGCCACAACTTCAGGCAAACCCTCAATCGGTTTGGGGTCCAATTTGAATTCTTGATTCACAAGTCGCAAACGTCCGGCACGTTCGGTGATCAGCATCCGCCCGTCTAGCAAAAAGGCAAGGGACCAAGGGTTTTCCAGGCCTGTCAGCAAGGTGTTTAACCGGAAAGAATGCTTTTCGGAATTGATGACGGGCGACCGTTCCTGTGCCCAGGTGCTTAAGCACGCTAACGAGCACAATAAAAGCAAAAAGAGTGAACGAAAAGGATGAACTTTCATGAGTTAGGATGATAAACGGAAGATTTATTTCCGCAAGTTAACAAAATGTTTGAAGCATGGAAACCACAAAATTTTCCTATCAAATGTGGGACTACCAAATCAATGTCCTTTGCATCTGACTGAATGGCAATAGATGAAACATTCAACTCAATTAGTTTACGGTTTATTGGCGATCGTTTTAACTGGCATCTCTTCTGCTGCGCATGCTTTTTTTTGGGGGAAAGAATACG
>CANNNB010000110.1 GCA_947505995.1 Comamonadaceae bacterium | reverse complement strand
TGCTTCTTTGAAGCCTGCGTTAAGCCAAGCTGGTTTTGTCACACGTGACGCCCGCGAAGTTGAACGTAAAAAGGTCGGCTTGCACTCTGCTCGTCGCCGTAAGCAGTTCTCTAAGCGTTAATCGTTTACTGTTCTGGTTTAAGAAAACCGTTCTGTTTGTTCAGAGCGGTTTTTTTTCGTTCGCTTTTTTTTCTGGATAGACGCGCTTTGGCGGGCAGCGGTGGGCTATGGGTTTACGCTCATCTTCGCTTTACTCAGAACTTCGCTTAAAACCCATACCCCACCACCGCCCTCCAAAGCGCGTCTATCCAGAAAAAAGGGTGGTCGTAAGCGGGGGAGTTAACACCAAAATTGCAGTACTGGAAGAGGTGGTGCTGGTGTTCGGACGCGCGAAGTTCTGAGTAAAGCGAAGATGAGCAAGTCCGAATACCAGCGCCGCCTCTTCCAGTACGGACCGGAGGAAACCCCTTCTACCAAGGCAGTTATTACAGATTAATTGTTGACCAATCCACTATACTACTCACCTAGTTCCCGGAGAAAACCCATGAGCGCCTTAGCCGAAACAATTCCTACAGAAATGCCCGAAGCCATTGTCTTCACAGACAGTGCTGCCGCCAAAGTGGCAGACCTCATAGCCGAAGAAGGCAATCCAGATCTGAAGCTGCGCGTGTTTGTCCAAGGCGGTGGTTGCTCCGGATTCCAATACGGTTTTACCTTCGATGAAATCGTCAACGAAGACGACACCACCATGACAAAACATGGCGTGTCATTGCTCATCGATGCCATGAGCTATCAATACCTGCTGGGCGCAGAAATTGACTACAAAGAAGACCTGCAAGGTGCGCAGTTTGTGATCAAGAACCCCAATGCCACCAGCACTTGTGGCTGCGGTTCATCTTTTTCAACCTGATCAATTCAGATTGAAACAGGGCTATCTGGGATAGATAGCCCCCAGCACACGGGCGCCTCTAGCGCCCGTTACGCTTTCTAGGCTACCTGTTTCTCGTTTCATGGTTTTGGCAGCCAGCCATGCAAAGGCTGCGGCTTCTACTTGCAAGGGCGGCAAGCCATGCAGTTCTGTAGATGCCACTTGTATGCCAGATGCATGGGCTTGTAAGCGACTCATGAGATGACCATTGAGTGCCCCGCCACCGCACACCCACAGTTGCTTGGCTTGTGCAGCATGAAGTTTTAAATCTTTTGCAATAGCCAGTGCAGTGAACTCGCAGAGCGTGGCTTGTACATCCACCGCTGCCAAATTGCCTTGCACATGGCGCAAGTGCTCGTGTAACCAAGCGGGGTTGAACAAATCGCGGCCTGTACTTTTGGGTGGTGCTTGATGCAAGAAGGGCTCTGACAGCAAGCTTTGCAAGAGTGCCGGTATGACCTTGCCTTGCGCAGCCCACTCGCCATTGGCATCGTAGTTTGTGCCTTGGTGCAAATGAACCCAATGGTCCATGAGTGCATTGCCGGGGCCGCAGTCAAAACCAGAAATGAGGGGACTGTGAATCTTGGCAGTGTCAATTGTGCTTTGCTTTGATGCGCTTCGCAAAATACTGATGTTAGAGATGCCGCCAATGTTGACCACCGCCACAGTGTGTGTGCTGGCGCCAAAAATTTCTGCATGAAAGGCCGGCACCAAGGGCGCGCCTTGTCCGCCTGCAGCCAAGTCGCGGGTTCTAAATTCAGCCACCACATCGATGCTTGTTAGTTCGGCAAGCAATGCTGGGTTGTTGAGTTGCAATGTGTAACCTACCGCCCCTTGTCCGGTGCTGGGGTCTGCGTCAAATTCAAGTGGACGGTGCCTCACAGTTTGGCCGTGTGCGCCAATGGCTTGAATGTCTTTGGCTTGCAGGCCAGTTGCATTTAGCAACGCATGAACCACTTGCGCATAGTGCCTTGCTAAGCGATTGCCAGCCAGTGCCGCACGATGCAACTCATTGTTGCCGGGTGTATTTAATTTTAAAAGTTCTTCGCGAAAGTCGGCGTCAAATGCTTGAAAGACATGTTGCAGAACTTTCAGTTGGCGCGTGCCCGATAACAAAGAAGGAGACATGTCATGTTCAACCGAAGCGCCACTTGGGGAACCCTCTCGCCATTCGAGCAATACCCCATCGACACCATCAAGCGAAGTGCCAGACATCAAACCAATGAAGTATTGCAAGTGTTCTTGGGCCGCCCTTGCAATCGGTGGGGAGGCTGGAGAAAGAGGGGGCGAGGAGGAGGTCAACCTGGCCCCTGCCAAAGGTGAAAATTATTGAACGTTGCCTTGGCGCATTTGCGCCGCAGCCATTAACTGTGAACGAGCATATTCAGCACGTTTGTTGAACTGTGGGCGCACTGCCGCCGAAATAGGCTCGGATGAGCCTTGCTGCGCCAAGGTCAGCGGATCGACGTGACGGCCGTTGATGCGAAATTCAAAGTGAAGGTGAGGCCCTGTGGCCCAACCTGTTGAACCCACGGCGCCCAAAGAGTCGCCTTGCTTCACAGTTTGCCCTTTGCGCACTGCGATGCGGCTAAGGTGTGCATAAACAGTGCTTTGGCGGGCGTTGTGTTGCACGACGACCATGTTGCCAAAGCCACCGGAAAAACCACTTTCAACCACCACACCATCGGCCACGGAAATGACGGGGGCGCCTGTAGGGGCAGCGTAGTCAACGCCCATGTGCGCGCGTTGTGTGTGAAAAATGGGATGCTCGCGCATACCAAAGCCGCTGGTGCGACGTGAATAGGGCATGGGTGAGGCCAAGAAAGCACGGCGCAGGCTGTCGCCCTTCATGGTGTAGTAAGCACCTTTTTGGCCGGGTTCTTGGAACCAGACAGCGTCGTAGGTTTTCTTGTCGTTGGTAATTTCTGCACTGAGCAAACGGCCAGCGCGCAGAGGTTCTCCCTCTGCTTCTAGGGTTTCGTAGACCACTGAGAAAACAGCACCTTTGCGCAGTGCGCGGTGGAAGTCAATTTGACCAGAGAACACATCGGCCAATTGGCGGGTGACGGTGTCGGGCAAGCGGGCTTCGTCGGAAGCAGCGTAAAGAGAGGAAGCCACGGTACCACCGGTCATGCGAACGGTAGCAGTCAAGGGCGCGGAATCGGTGCGAACGGTGAATTTGTTCTTGTCATTGCGCGTGATGACCATGCGCTGGAATTGGCTGTCGTTGTCGTTTTTGAGCCAGCGCGTGGTGAGTGTCAGCAGTTGTTGTTGCTCGTTGGCTTCGACCGAAACATTGCGACCAGAGCGGTTGAGCAAAGCTTGGCGTACTTCGGGTGTTTGGCGGATGTAGGCGGCAGCTACTGAATCGACCAATCCCAAACGTCGCAACAGACTTTCAGCGGTGTCGGTGCCACGTGTCATGTCGTTGCGGTAAAGCCTGAGTGTTTTTTGTTCTAAAGCGGCAACTTGCAGATCTAGATTGGGTGTTTCAAGGGTTTCGACCAAAGTGCTTACTGGCAAATTAGAAGCATCGGGTCCAAGGTTGGCAACGGCAAATGCGCCGCCACCGCCGCCCAGCATGACGGCAGCCAACACGCCTGTGACGTGTTTGGGATGACGCGCGACAAATGCCCTCAGCGTTTCGCTGTGGACTTTGGCCAATGCCAACAGCTCAAGGCTGTAGGGTTTGGCGATTGTCAAAAACTGGTTAAAGAAATTCATTCGGTCCAAAAAAAGTTGCAATGCACATGCTGTGCATCAAAACTGAAATAGCTTTGACCAAGCATTTAACAATAGCAAGGTCAGCCCTTAAAATAGGGCAATCAATCCTGCACATTCTAACGCCTGTGGCGATAGACGCATACTGGAAAACCCTTATGAATTCACCCGTTTCCACCTCATATCCAGTCACAGATGGTGTCAAAGAAGCATTGGCGGTCACTTTGCGTGGCTGTGAAGAGCTTATTCCTCAGGAAGACTGGGTTAAGAAACTGGCCAAATCAGAGGCCACGGGTGTGCCTTTGCGCATCAAATTGGGCCTTGACCCCACCGCGCCAGATATTCATGTGGGTCACACGGTGGTGCTGAACAAAATGCGCCAGTTGCAGAATTTGGGTCATCAGGTGATCTTTTTGATTGGCGACTTCACCAGCCTCATCGGCGATCCTTCAGGCCGCAATTCCACCCGCCCGCCTTTAACGACAGAGCAAATTAAGGCCAACG
The DNA here is from genome assembly GCA_947505995.1 of Comamonadaceae bacterium. The sequence goes on along the minus strand of CANNNB010000110.1, from coordinate 3,535 downwards.
CCGAGACCTACTACCGCCAGGCCAGCTTGGTGCTAGACCCAAGCAAAACAGAAATTCGTTACAACAGCGAATGGAGTTTGCCTTTGGGTGCCATGGGCATGATTCAGTTGGCGGCCAAGTACACCGTGGCGCGCATGATGGAGCGCAATGATTTTCACGATCGATTTAAGGCCGGCACGCCCATTAGCGTGCACGAGTTTTTGTATCCGCTCATGCAGGGCTACGACTCGGTGGCTTTAAAGTCTGACCTCGAGTTGGGCGGCACCGATCAAAAATTTAACTTGCTCATGGGTCGTCATTTGCAGGCTGAGTATGGTCAAGAGCCGCAATGTATTTTGACCATGCCTTTGTTGGAAGGTTTGGATGGCGTGGACAAAATGTCCAAGTCTAAAAACAATTACATCGGCATCAGTGAAGAGCCCAACACCATGTTTGCCAAGGTATTGTCTATTTCTGATGTGCTCATGTGGCGCTGGTACACCCTGCTGTCGTTCAAGTCGATGGCCGACATTGAGGCTCTAAAGAAGCAGGTGGCTGAAGGCTTGAACCCGAAAGAAGCCAAGGTGGCTTTGGCCAAAGAAATCACCACGCGCTTCCATGGCGCAGCAGCGGCTGAGGCGGCCGAGCAAGACTTTATCAATCGCAGCAAAGGCGGCGTGCCCGATGAAATTCCAGAAGTCAATTTGAGTGGCGCGCCTTTGGGCATTGGCGCCTTGCTCAAGATGGCTGGCTTGGCGCCCTCGACCACCGAAGCGGGCCGTTTGATCGATGGCGGCGGTGTGCGAGTTGACTCTTCTGTGGTGAGCGACAAAGGCTTGAAGTTGGAAGCTGGCACCTACGTGGTTCAGGTCGGCAAGCGCAAGTTTGCGCGAGTGCATTTGAGTGCCTGATGCGTTAACCTAAAGCCATGATTTCAAAATTACCGCCATGGTCTCCGCGCACTTTGATGTGGGCTTCGGTGGTGGTCGCCATCGTCACCATCACGCTCAAAACATGGGCCTGGTGGATTACAGATTCGGTGGGTTTGTTGTCTGATGCGATGGAGTCTTTGGTCAATTTGGCCAGCGCTATTTTTGGCCTGGTCATGGTCACTGTGGCGGCGCAGCCGGCCGATGAGGCGCATCCTTATGGCCATCACAAAGCAGAATATTTTTCGTCGGGCTTTGAAGGTATTTTGATCATCGTTGCTGCGTTGGCCATTATTTGGGCAGCCAGCCATCGAATTTTTGACCCGCAACCCATCGAGCAAGTGGGCTTGGGCTTGGCTTTGTCAGTATGCAGTTCGGCCTTAAATGGCTTGTTGGCTTGGGTGATGTTTGGTGCTGCCAAAACGCATCGCTCTATTGCCCTTGAGGCCGATGCCAAGCATTTGGTCACAGATGTGTGGACTTCTGTAGGCGTGGTCATTGGCATTGCTTTGGTTAGCGTTACAGGCTGGTTGTGGCTAGACGCTGTGGTGGCCATTGGTGTGGCCTTGAATATTTTGAAAGAGGGTTTTCATCTTATTTGGCGTTCGTCGCAAGGCTTGATGGATGAAGCGGTAGAGCCTGAAGTGATTGCGCAGATTCAAGAAACATTGGCAGGTTTTGCGCACCAGCGTAATGAAGTATCAATTATTCGCTTTGACCATGTGACCACGCGCAAAGCAGGGCAACGAAGGTTTGTTGATATGCACATGCACATGCCTGCCTCATGGACCTTGGGCCGAGCGGCTGCGCTTCGTTCCAGTGTGGAGCAGGCCTTGATGAGTACGGTGCCGGGTTTGCGTGCCAGTATTCAGTTGTTGCCTTCGGATGTGGAAGCGCATTTTGATTCTGAAAGAGATTTGCTGTGATCGGTTTAGCGCAACGTGTGCTAGAGGCGCGAGTGGTGGTGGATGGCCAAGTGATTGGACAAATCCAAAAGGGTTTGCTGTTGCTGTTGTGCGCCGAGCAAGGTGACACCACTGCCAATGCAGACAAGATGCTCAGCAAAATTTTGAAGTTGCGAATTTTCAGCGACGAGGCGGGCAAGATGAACCGCTCTCTTCAAGACTTGGACGGCAATGGTTTGCAGGGTGGCTTGTTGGTGGTAAGCCAGTTCACCCTTGCAGCCGATCTCAGCGGCGGCAATCGCCCCAGCTTTACCCGTGCATCTTCCCCAGCAGACGGCCAGCGTCTCTACAACTACTTCGTCACCCAAGCCCGAGAAGTTCACCCCATCGTTCAAACTGGCCAATTTGCCGCCGACATGAAAGTGCACTTGGTCAACGATGGCCCTGTGACCATTCCACTGCAGATTTAATTGTTTTTTCTCGAACGCATAATGAAAGCATGAACGAAAATAAAAATGATTTTGCGAAGCTGAGTTTGTCGGCTTCAATGTTGGGCAATTTAGAGCAGTTGGGCTATTTGCAGATGACGGCCATTCAGGCTGCCAGTTTGCCTTTGACCTTAGCGGGCAAAGACTTGATTGCGCAGGCCAGCACGGGCAGTGGCAAAACGGCTGCGTTTGGCATTCCCTTGGTTGAAAAAATTCTGCCTGCTGATTTTGCGGTACAGGCCATGATTTTGTGTCCGACTCGTGAGTTGGCCGATCAGGTGAGTCAAGAAATTCGCCGCTTGGCGCGCGCTGTGGGCAATGTGAAGGTGGTTACCTTGTGCGGCGGTGTGGCATTGCGCGGCCAGGTGCAGAGTTTGGAGCACGGGGCGCATGTGGTGGTGGGTACGCCGGGTCGCATCATGGACCATTTAGAGCGCGGCTCATTGAAACTCAAAGGTCTTAAAACGCTGGTGCTCGACGAAGCTGATCGCATGCTCGACATGGGCTTCTTTGACGACATTGCCACCGTGGCCAGACAGTGTCCTGTGAAACGTCAAACGCTTCTATTTTCCGCCACCTATCCTGAGGGCATTGCCAAGTTGGCCCAGCAGTTCATGAAGGATCCGCAAACGGTGAAAGTGGAAACACAACACAGCGCCAACAAGATCAAGCAAATATTTGTGCAGGTGAAAGAATCTGAGCGTTTGCATGCGGTGTCGATGGTGCTCAATCATTTCAGACCCACATCGACGCTTGCGTTTTGCAACACCAAAGTGCAGTGCCGCGATTTGGTTGCGGTGTTACAAGGGCAAGGCTTCAGCGCCTTGGCGCTTTATGGTGAGTTGGAGCAACGTGAACGCGATCAAGTGCTGATTCAATTTGCCAATCGCAGTTGCTCTGTGTTGGTGGCCACCGATGTGGCTGCACGCGGCTTGGATGTGGCGCAACTTGAAGCTGTGATTAACGTGGATGTGACGCCCGATTCTGAGGTGCACATTCACCGCATTGGCCGGACAGGCCGCGCTGATGCAGAAGGCCTGGCTGTGAGTTTAGCCAGCATGGACGAGATGGGTTATGTGGGCAAGATTGAAGTGTTGCAAGGGCGTGAGTCGAGTTGGCAAGAGCTGAGCACTTTGACGCCTGCAGGCAAAGACATGTTGGTGCCCGCCATGGCCACCTTGCAAATTGTGGGTGGTCGCAAAGAGAAAATTCGCGCGGGTGATGTGCTTGGCGC
>CANNNB010000109.1 GCA_947505995.1 Comamonadaceae bacterium | reverse complement strand
GAAATTCGCTTGGCCAAAATTGCCCACGAAATGTTGGCCGACATCGACAAAGAAACCGTCGACTTTGGCCCCAACTACGACGGCTCTGAAAAAGAACCTCTGGTGTTGCCAAGCCGCATTCCCAACCTGTTGGTCAACGGCTCTGGCGGTATTGCGGTTGGTATGGCGACCAACATTCCACCTCACAACCTGAACGAAGTGGTTGACGCTTGCTTGCACATGCTGCGCAATCCTGGCGCCACCATCGACGAGTTGATGGAAATCATTCCTGCACCCGACTTCCCTACAGCCGGCATTATTTATGGCATCAGCGGCGTGAAAGATGGCTACCGCACTGGCCGCGGCCGCGTGATCATGCGTGCCAAGTGCCACTTTGAAGACATTGACAAGGGCCAACGACAGTGCATCGTGGTGGACGAATTGCCCTACCAAGTGAACAAAAAGACTTTGCAAGAACGCATGGCCGAATTGGTTCACGAGAAAAAGATTGAAGGCATCAGCCACATACAAGACGAGTCTGACAAATCAGGCATGCGCTTGGTGATTGAACTCAAGCGCGGTGAAGTGCCTGAAGTGGTGCTCAACAATCTGTACAAACAGACTCAGTTGCAAGACACATTCGGTATCAACATGGTGGCCCTCATTGACGGGCAGCCTAAGTTGTGCAACCTGAAAGACCTCATTAGCGTGTTCTTGCAACACCGCCGCGAAGTGGTCACACGCCGCACTGTATTCACCCTGCGCAAAGCACGCGAGCGTGGCCACGTGTTGGAAGGCTTGGCTGTGGCCATGGCCAACATCGACGAGTTCATTGCCATCATTCGCAATGCACCCACCCCGCCAGTGGCCAAAGCTGAATTGATGACGCGCAGTTGGGATTCCAAATTGGTTCGCGAAATGCTCACGCGGACACGCGCCGATGGTGGCGCTGTCAATGCTGACGACTATCGCCCCGACGGCTTGGAAAAAGAATTTGGCATGGGCAACGACGGTTTGTACCGCCTGAGCGAAACCCAAGCCCAAGAAATTTTGCAGATGCGTTTGCAACGTTTGACCGGTCTGGAACAAGACAAGATTGTGGTTGAGTACAAAGAAGTCATGTCTGAAATTGAAGACTTGCTCGACATCTTGGCCAAACCTGAGCGCGTATCTACCATCATTGGCACAGAACTGGGTGAGTTGCGCCAGGAGTTTGGTCAAACCAAATTGGGCGCTCGACGCAGCTACATTGAACACAATGCGCAAGACTTGGCCACCGAAGACTTGATCACACCCACCGACATGGTGGTAACCTTGTCGCACAGCGGCTACATCAAAAGCCAGCCATTGTCTGAATACCGCGCTCAAAAGCGCGGCGGCCGCGGCAAGCAAGCCACAGCCACCAAAGAAGATGATTGGATCGATCAACTCTTCATTGCCAACACACACGATTACATCCTGTGCTTTTCCAATCGTGGCCGTTTGTACTGGCTCAAAGTGTGGGAAGTGCCTGCAGGCTCGCGCGGTTCGCGCGGCCGCCCCATTGTCAATATGTTCCCTCTGCAAGAAGGCGAAAAGATCAATGTTGTCTTGCCTTTAACCGGCGACATGCGCAGTTTCCCTGCCGACCACTATGTGTTCATGGGCACCTCCATGGGCACCGTCAAGAAAACATCACTCGATGAATTCAGCAACCCCCGCAAAGCCGGCATCATTGCCGTTGACCTAGACGAAGGCGACTTCTTGATTGGTGCGGCTTTGACCGACGGCAAGCACGATGTGATGTTGTTCAGCGACGGCGGCAAAGCTGTGCGTTTTGACGAAAATGATGTGCGTCCTATGGGCCGCAATGCACGCGGTGTGCGCGGCATGATGCTGGACGAAACGCAAAGCGTGATTGCCATGTTGGTGGCTGAGGACGAGCAACAAAGCGTGCTCACCGCCACCCAAAATGGTTATGGCAAACGCACATCCATCACAGAATACACACGCCACGGTCGTGGCACCAAAGGCATGATCGCCATCCAACAATCAGAGCGCAATGGCAAAGTGGTGGCCGCCACTTTGGTTCACGCCGACGATGAAATCATGTTGATCACCGACACCGGCGTACTGGTTCGAACACGCGTTGCAGAAATTCGTGAGTTAGGTCGCGCCACGCAGGGCGTCACATTGATTGGCTTGGACGACGGCGCCAAGTTGTCGGGCTTGCAACGGATTGTAGAAAACGATGCCATCGTGCAAGATGAAGCAGGCGAAAACGCCGAAGATACTGAGGGCGATGCAGAGGAAAGCGGTTCGCCTGAATGACCAGACCCTACAACTTTTCCGCAGGCCCTGCTGCCATTCCCGATGCCGTCTTAATTCAAGCCGCTAGCGAAATGCTGGACTGGCATGGCAGCGGCATGGGCGTGATGGAAATGAGCCATCGTGGTAAAGAGTTCATGTCCATTTACGAAGAAGCAGAAGCTGACTTGCGCGAGCTTTTAGCGGTACCTGACAACTTCAAAATCTTGTTCATGCAAGGTGGTGGTATTGCAGAAAATGCCATCGTGCCTTTGAATCTGTCACAAGAAGGCACCGTTGACTTTGTGGTCACTGGCAGTTGGAGTCAGAAGTCGTTCAAGGAGGCCTCTCAGTTTTGCTCACCGCATTTGGCGGCTAGCGGGCAGAGCAAGCAATTCTCCAGCATCCCTTCTACTTCCGAATGGCAATTGAGCGCTCACGCCAACTATGTTCACGTTTGCACCAACGAAACCATTGACGGCGTTGAGTATCAAACTTTGCCCGACTTGAAGGCACTTGGCTGCAATGCCCCTTTGGTGATCGATTTTTCGTCTCACGTTGCCTCTCGCAGCATTGATTGGTCAAAAGTTGGTTTGGCCTTTGGTGGCGCACAAAAAAATCTAGGTCCTGCGGGACTTACCCTTGTGGTCGTTCGCGAAGATTTACTGGGCAAAGCCATGAAGCATTGCCCCAGTGCATTCAATTACAAAATGGTTGCAGACAACGGCTCCATGTACAACACACCGCCCACCTATTCAATTTACATTGCCGGTTTGGTTTTCAAGTGGCTGAAGGCCCAAACTGAAATTGGTTGTTCGGGTGTCGCAGCCATGGAGCAGAGAAGCATCGCCAAAGCGAACTTACTCTATGAGTATCTAGATCAATCTCAGCTTTACGAAAACCGAGTTGAAAAATCATGCCGTTCACGCATGAACATCCCGTTCTATTTGCGCGATGAATCTCGCAACGATGCTTTCCTTGAGGGCGCCAAAGAGCGAGGCTTGTTGCAACTCAAAGGTCACAAATCTGTGGGCGGCATGCGCGCCAGCATTTACAACGCCATGCCGCTTGAAGGCGTCAAAGCCTTGGTGGCCTACCTCAAAGAATTCGAAGTCAAGCAGGCTTGAACATTGCCCTTGGCCGTCCTTCTTTCAACATCGATCAACCATGACGCAACCTCTTCAATCTGACCCCTTGGGCGAATTGCGAATTCAAATTGACGCGCTGGATCAGCAGTTGTTAAGCCTTCTTAACCAGCGCGCTAAAGTTGCCGAACAAGTCGGAGAAATCAAACGTGCTGAAGGCTCTCCCTTCTTTCGGCCCGATCGTGTTGCCCAAGTCATTGCCAAAATTGAGAAGGCCAACCAAGGCCCCCTGCTTAATGCCCATGTGGCTGCCATTTGGCGAGAAATCATGTCGGCTTGTTTGGCGCTTGAAGCGCCTCAGAGAGTCGCGGTTTTAGGTCCTCAAGGTACTTTTTGCGAACAAGCTGCCATTGATTTTTTTGGCAGTGCTGCCAACCTCATTTACTGCAACAACTTTGACGAAGTGTTTCACGCAACAGCCGCCGGCACAGCGCAGTTCGGTGTTGTGGGGATGGAAAACTCTACCGAAGGGGTGGTTGCCAGATCACTCGATTTATTTTTACGCTCACCGGTTCACGTCATTGGCGAAGTGAGCCTCTTGGTGCGTCATAACTTGTTACGCCAAACCGATCACCTCAAAGACATTGAAGTCGTCTTGGCCCATCCTCAGGCTTTGGCACAGTGCCAAGCATGGTTAACACAAAACCTTCCTCATGCAGAACGCCGCGCTGTTTCTAGCAATGCTGAGGGTGCTCGTTTAGCGGCCACCAACCCCGCTTGGGCCGGCTTGGCCAGCGAACGCGCAGCTGCTCAATTTGGCTTGCACATCGTGGCCCACGCCATTCAAGATGAAGCCACCAACCGCACTCGTTTTGCTGTGATATGCCTGCCCCAGACTTTGGCAACGCCTCCGGCTTCAGGCAAAGATTGCACCAGCTTGGTGGTTTCGGTTCCCAACAAGCCTGGTGCCGTGCATGACTTGCTCATGCCCTTGAAAAACAACGGTGTGTCAATGACCCGCTTTGAGTCCCGCCCTGCCAAATCTGGCCAATGGGAATACTATTTCTACATTGACATCCAAGGCCATATTTCACAAGCGCATGTCGCTGCCGCATTGCAAGAGCTTCAAGGTTTGTGCGCCTTCTACAAGGTTCTGGGTTCCTACCCTATCCCTGAATGAAATTCGAAAAAATCGCTCTCATTGGCTGCGGCTTGATGGGCGGCTCGTTTGCTCTGGCCGCTCGCCAAGCAGGCTGGGCCAAATACATTGTGGGCTACAGCGCCTCGGTTTCCTCGCGCCAAAAAGCCCTTAGCATGGGTGTGATCGACGACACCGCCGACAGCATTTCGCAAGCCGTGCAAGGTGCAGATTTGGTTTTGCTGGCAGTCCCTGTTAGTGCGACGGCAGCTTGCTTTGAAGCCATTGCACCAGCCTTGAATTCAAATGCGCTGCTAATGGATGTTGGTTCCACAAAAATAGACATCGTGGCCGCAGCTTTAAATACATTGGGCGACAAACTTCAATGCTTTGTTCCAGTCCATCCGATCGCTGGCAAAGAAGTTGCGGGCGTTGAACATTCTGATGCAGATCTTTACAAAGATCGCGCCCTGATCATGACCCCCATGCCAAGCTCTGGCTTGACGCAAGTTCAACTTACCAAGCAAATTTGGAAGAGCTTGGGCAGTTACATCACAGAGCTTACCCCTGCCGCACACGACGCGGCCTTTGCTGCTGTCAGCCACTTGCCTCATGTCTTGGCTTATGCCGTCATTCGCGGCATCTTCCAACAAAAAAATGGTGCTGACTTGATTGCTTTGGGTGGTCCTGGGTTCAGAGATTTCTCTCGAATTGCGGCTAGCGATCCTGTGATTTGGCGCGACATCTTAAGCACCAACCGAGAACAAGTTTTGCTTCAAATTGCGCATTTCAAAGAAGCCCTCAGCGACTTTGAAACGGTGATTCAAAAAAATGATCCGCAAGCTCTCGAGGACATGATTCGCCAAGCCAGTGATTTGCGTTTCAATTGGCGCATGGGCACCAAACAGAATTCACAAGAATAAACAAGCCAACATGTTTGCCACCGCGTTTCTAGACATCCCTTCTTTGCAGCAAGCAGGCGGCACTGTTACCTTGCCGGGTTCAAAAAGTATTTCCAATCGGGTACTGCTCTTGTCTGCATTTTGCGAAGGCAGCACATGGGTGCATGATCTTTTAGATTCAGACGACACGCGCGTCATGCTGGTAGCACTTCGCCAACTTGGGTGCGTCGTCGAGCCCAAGTCAGGCTCCAACAGCGTTTGCATTACGGGTTTGGGACAAAGAACTGCAGACGGCAAATCTGCAGGCTTGAAAAAACCATCGACTGCCATTGAATTTTTCATGGGCAATGCTGGCACCGCCATGCGCCCCCTCACTGCCGCGCTGGCGGTAATGGGCGGCGACTTTACCCTCAAGGGGGTGGCGCGCATGCACGAGCGCCCTATCGGCGATTTGGTCGATGCACTGCGCTCACTGGGTTGCCACATTGATTACTTGGGCAACGAAGGCTACCCACCATTGCGCGTTTTATCGCCACAGTTGAAATTAGGCAAGCCCATTCAAGTTCGCGGCAATGTGTCTAGCCAGTTTCTGACTGCACTCTTGATGTCACTGCCCTTGGCCGCACAAAAAGATACCGTGATTGAGGTGGTGGGCGAACTGATTTCTAAGCCCTACATTGAAATCACTTTGAATTTGTTGGCGCTTTACGGCATTCAAATCAAGCGCGACGGTTGGGAGCGGTTCACCATTCCCGCGGGAAGCCACTTCACATCTCCTGGTGAAATTCATATTGAAGCTGATGCTTCATCTGCGAGCTACTTTATTGCGCTTGGCGCATTGGGTGCAACAGAGCGAGCCGTGCGAATTCAAGGCGTTGGCGCTTCCTCCATTCAAGGCGACATTCGTTTTATGGAAGCCGCCGTCCAGATGGGCGCGCGCATTGAAAGCGGGCCCAACTGGTTGGAAATCAAGCGCGGCACATGGCCACTGAAAGCCATTGACTTAGATTGCAATCACATTCCCGATGCCGCCATGACTCTGGCCGTCATGGCGCTTTATGCTGACGGCCCCACCACGTTGCGCAACATCGCCAGCTGGCGTGTGAAAGAAACCGATCGCATTGCGGCCATGGCCAAAGAGTCTCGCAAATTAGGCGCTCAAGTAGAGGAAGGCCCCGATTGGCTTCGCATCCATCCCCTGCCTGCGGGCAAATGGCAAGCCGCCAGTATTCACACCTATGATGATCACCGTGTGGCCATGTGCTTCTCATTGGCAGCTTTCAACCCAGACCATCAAGCCGTTCGCATTGAAGACCCTCAGTGCGTGGCCAAAACGTTTCCAGACTACTTCGAAACGCTTTTCTCGCTCATTCAAACACCAGGCGAACAAATTCCAGTGATCTGCATCGATGGTCCAACGGCTTCTGGCAAAGGAACTCTTTCAAGCCTTGTGGCAGAGCGCTTGGGCTATCACTACCTAGACTCTGGCGCCCTTTACCGCGTCACGGCCTATGCCGCTTTGCAGGCAGGCTTCAGTTTGGAAGCCGGCAACGAAAGCGCCATTGCCGCCTTGGCCGAACAACTGCCTGTGCGCTTTGAGGGTGAAAAAGTCTTGCTCAACGAACAGGATGTGACGGACGCCATTCGAAGCGAAGAAGGCGGTATGAACGCTTCAAAAGTGTCAAGCTTGCCCGCTGTTCGAATGGCTTTGGTGGCCCTTCAGCACAGCTTCCAACGGTTGCCCGGTCTGTTGGCCGACGGACGCGACATGGGCACCGTGATCTTTCCTGGCGCGGCTTTGAAGGTGTTTTTAACCGCCAGTGCCGCAAAAAGGGCCGATAGGCGCTATAAGCAATTGATTTCTAAGGGTTTTCAGGCTAGAATCGCCGATCTAAGGGCTGACTTAGAGGCTCGCGATGCTCGGGACACTTCCCGAAGCGTGGCGCCCTTAAAGCCAGCACAAGACGCAATGCTGTTAGACAACTCAGACTTGAGCATCGATCAATCGGTGGTTCAGGTCCTTGAATGGTGGCAAAGCAAACAAGCCTTCTCTGCTTAAAAGCTGGAAGTCTTGAAAGAGGCCCACATGGCTCCATCCGCGCTGCTTGCGCACTGGCCTTGTGGTTCACCAACTTAACCCGCGTGTAAACGCACACAACCGCCGCAATTAGCCTTGGTAACGACGCAATGGTGCAGTCGTCAGACCTTTTTGTGGATTAGGAACTTGAATGTCAGAATCTTTTGCAGACCTATTTGAAGAATCACTGAAGCGCACCGAAATGCGCACTGGCGAAGTGATCACCG
>CANNNB010000108.1 GCA_947505995.1 Comamonadaceae bacterium | reverse complement strand
CGGGGGCGGCGGAATGTCGGGCTTGGTCTCTTCCAACAGGACGGCCTCAACCGGTCCCTTGAGCACCTTCACAAACTTGCGAGCAAGTCCGGAATTGATGGCCCAAAACAGCAGCCCGTGCAACACCACCACCGCAGTCAACCCGATCAAATGCTTGCGGGGGGTTCGTTGCCGGCTGGCGTAATCAATCATGTAACAAGCGCTCCATGGTCTGAATGTTCAAAATTTTCGACATATTTTTCGAGTCAATTTAAATCTCAATTTAGAAAGACCCGATTCTGGATGATGGATCCTCAAAGTGTCATAGTCCATTAAGACGAGTGATAGCTTAGGTTCTTGTGCGGTGAGCGCCTATCTCGGCCAAAATCTCCGCGGTATGTTCGCCACACAAAGCCCCAGGCGATGGACTGCGCGCAACACTTCTTGAGAAACGTGGCGCAGGCGCCGGTTGCCTCTGACCGTTAACATCGACAAACAAGCCACGCGACTTGTTATGAGGATGTTCAGCCGCTTCAGTCAAACTCAAAACTGGCGCAAAACAAACATCCGTGCCTTCTAGCAAGCTTTGCCATTCAGCACGCGTTTTTTGATGAATGGTTGTCGCCATTCTTTGCTTAAGTTGCGGCCAGTGACGTGCGTCATATTGCAAAGTTGGATCGATATCGTCAAGATTTAACAAGCGCAAAAGTTGCGCATAAAACTGCGGCTCGATGGCACCCAATGTGATGTAGTGGCCATCCGAACACTCGAACACCTCATAAAAAGGAGAGCTGTTTGAAAAAAAATTTCGCTCGGTTTGATCCATCCAGGAGCCATTGCTGCGCATTTGATGCATCAAGCCACTCATGGCAGTGACACCATCGATCATGGCCGCATCAACCACTTGTCCAAAACCCGATTTTTGAGCTTCAAGCAATGCACACACCAAACCAAACGCCAGGAACATGGCACCCCCAGCCATGTCGCCAACAATGGTGGGGGGAATGACGGGCGCTTGACCCTGACGTGCAGAGGTAGATAAGACACCAGTCAAGGCGACATAGTTGATGTCGTGTCCTGCGGCCTGCGCCAAAGGTCCTGTTTGCCCCCAACCCGTCACCCGGCCATAGACCAATTTGGGGTTGCGTGCTTCAACGGCTTCTGGCCCAAAACCAAGGCGCTCCATGACGCCCGGCCTAAATCCTTCAATGAGCGCATCTGCAGATTCAATCAAGGTCCAGACCACTTCGCGATCAGCAGTCGACTTCAAGTCCAATGCAATTGAACGTTTGCCCCTATTGCTGGCCGCTCTCGGGTATTTTGAAGCTCGGGCGACATCGGCAGCGCGATCGATCACGATCACATCGGCCCCCATATCTGCCAGCATCATGCCGGTAAAGGGTCCAGGACCAATGCCTGCAAACTCAATTATTTTCAGACCGGTCAAAGGTCCATGAGAGGCATTGGCAGATAAATTAGCAGTTGAATGAGTTGACATCGTCAAAAACCATTAAGGGTCCGGCACCTTGATCAGGGCTATATGTTCGCACTTTGACAGACATTTACCCCCTCCATATGTAGTATGCAGACTAACTGAGTTTAAGGAAAAGTGACAGGGAGAAATCTATTAGGACTCAGCATGTTTAGACTGGACGGTAAAGTGGCATTGGTCAGTGGCGCTGGCAGAGGCATGGGCTTTGGCGTGGCGCAGTGCTTGGCGCGGCAAGGCGCTACTGTCGTGGTGAATGATTTTTTTGCAGATCGGGCGGAAGCAGCTGCTTTGTCGCTTCAAGGTGAAGGTCTCTCAGCAGATTACGCGGTGGCAGACATGACTAATCGACAGGCAATTTTTGACATGACCGCAGAACTGATTCAAAAACATGGTGCCATCGACATTTTTGTTCACAACGCAGGTATTCCTGCTCAGGGATGGGGCTACAGCAAGTTTTTAGAGTCCCCCGCGGCGGAGTGGGACAGCTGGTTACAACTCAATTTATATGGTCTGATGCATGCTAGTCAGGTCATCTTGCCTCACATGATTGAAAAAAAATGGGCCCGCATTGTGGCCATCAATTCAGATGCAGCTCGCACCGCCACTGGCATGGGCTTGTGTGCATATGGCGCAGCCAAAGCGGCCGCTATCGGTTTCATCCGTAACCTGTCAGGCGAAATGGGCCGTCATGGCATTACTGCCAATGCCCTTTCTTTAGGCACCATGAACAACTGGGAAGGCTCTGAGCAAGTTGCCAGAAAAACCGCCTCTGTGGCTCGCGCGGGGTCACCGCAAGACGTGGGGGCCGCCGTGTTGTACCTATCATCCCTTGAAGCTGAGTGGGTGAATGGTCAAGTTTTGCCCGTGAATGGCGGAAGTTTGGTATCTTGAGCGCATGCCTAAACACTCGTCTTCTGAGAAAGCCCTGCTGCTAGACAAACACGCCTATCAGATCTCACATTTGATTGCGGAGTTCACCGTGCCTTTGATGCGCAAGCTCTACCATCAGTTTGATGGCGACATGGTGCAGATGATCATCTTTGGTGAGATTTCACTTCATAACGTTTCTCAATTTTTTCGCAAAGGTGGAGCGGACGTTCCAGAAAAATTATTGGACGATATGGAGCTTCGCAACAAGCTCATGAACTCTTGCAACGTGCTGTCCATCAGTGAGGCGACAGGCATTCCACGCGAAACGGTCAGGCGCAAAGTCGACCAACTTCTGCAGAAGGGCTTGCTTTACAGAGACAAAAACAACCGATTGGTCGTCCGCTCAGGTGTGAGCGCAGGATTTGCAAAAAGAAACGCCGAAACAACTCAAGAAATTTTGGAGTTAGCCGCCAAACTTCAAGCGCTACTTAGAACAGAAGACGAAAATAAAGACTGAGCTTCAGAGTACCCAAAATGGGTTTTCGAGCTCTGAAAACTCTTCCCATTGCGCAAGACTATGGGCTAGCTGCGGCCCAATTCACCCACCAGCGCCGTTAGTTGATTCACTCGGCTTAGCCCCCAACCTGGAAGACACAGATGGAAACCTTGATTTACGACCACGTCAGAACCCCCCGCGGCAAGGGCAAACCAGATGGTAGCCTGCACGAAGTAACGCCAGTTTGGCTGGCCAGTCGACCGTTAGCAGCTCTCAAAGCGCGCAATCAACTTGATACAGTTGCCATTGACGACGTCGTCATGGGCTGCGTCATGCCCGTGGGCGAGCAAGGTGGCAACATCGCCAGGATGGCTGTGTTGCAAGCCGACTTTGACCAACAAGTTCCTGCCCTGCAAATCAATCGTTACTGCGGTTCAGGCCTAGAAGCAGTTGCCTTTGCAGCCAGCAAAGTCATGGCCGGGCAAGCCGATCTCGCCATTGGCGCAGGCGTGGAGATGATGTCACGTGTACCGATGGGCGCAGATGGCGGCGCATGGGCGCAAGACCCTCAAGTCTCTGCCAAAACATACTTTGTGATGCAAGGTATTTCTGCAGACCTTTTGAGCTCGTTGCGCGGTCACAGCCGCAATGACCTTGACGCCTATTCAGCAGAGAGCCATCGCCGTGCGCATCGCGCTTGGACTGAGGGTCGATTTGACGGCGCTGTCATTCCGGTACAAGATTTTTTAGGTCTCACCCTGTTGTCAAAAGATGAAACCATTCGCCCCGATACATCGACCGAATCCTTGTCGAATCTGAAGCCCGCTTTCACCGACATGGGCGAAAAATATGGCTACGACAGTGTTGCCATGCAGCGCTATCCACAAGTAGAAAAAATTCACCACATTCACCATGCCGGTAACAGTTCGGGCATTGTGGACGGTGCGGCAGCTGTGCTGGTTGGCAATGCGCAAATTGGTACCCAATTGGGTCTCAAGCCACGAGCACGAATTCGCTCTTTTGCCGCCATCGGATCCGAACCCACTTTGATGCTGGATGGCCCCAGCTTTGCAGCGCGAAAAGCCTTGGCGCGTGCGGGCATGCAAGCTTCTGACATTGATTTATGGGAATTGAACGAAGCTTTTGCATCAGTGGTTCTGACCATGATGGAAGAACTTAACATTCCTCACGACCGCATGAACGTGAACGGCGGCGCCATCGCAATGGGTCATCCTTTGGGTGCTACTGGAGCCATGATTTTGGGCACTGCATTGGATGAACTGGAAAGAACCGGCAAACAAACCGCGCTGATTTCTTTGTGCGTTGCTGCGGGCATGGGCTCGGCCATGATCATTGAACGCGTTTGAAAATAAATACAACAGGAAAAAATACCATGCAGGACATTATTCGATACGCCGTCGATGCCGATGGCATTGCCACACTGACCATTGACTATCCAGGCAAAACCATGAATGTCATCGATGGTGACTTTATGAGCAGTCTGTCATCATGCATCGACAGAGTTGTTGCCGATGCCAATGTGAAAGGCGCCATCCTAACCTCAGCCAAAGATGCCTTTGTAGCCGGTGCAGATCTGATTGCCATGGAAGCCAATTTGGACAGCATGACCAACGACAGCGTTGAAGTTTTGTTTGAAAAATGCGCATCACTTTCCATGCTGGTGAGAAAAATGGAAACGTGCGGTAAGCCTTTTGCCGCAGCCATCAATGGTGTAGCTATGGGCGGCGGCTTTGAACTGTGTTTGGGTTGTCACTACCGTGTTGCAGCCAATTCACCGTCTGTGCTTGTTGGACTGCCAGAGGTTCAGGTTGGCTTATTGCCTGCCGCAGGTGGTACCCAAAGGTTGATGCGTATTTTGGGCATCATGGGTGCCATGCCATATCTTTTAGAAGGCAAACATGCGACGGCTGCAAAAGCCAAAGAAATTGGTTTGATTCACGAAGTGGTCGAGCCTGAGGCCTTGTTGTCGGCGGCCAAAAAATGGTTGATTGAAACGCCCAACGCAGTCCAACCATGGGATGTCAAAGGTTTCAAAATTCCAGGCGGTGGCCCCTTAGATCCACGTGTAGCGCCCAGTTTCGTGGTGGGCAATACCATGTTGCAAGCCAACACTTATCACAACTTGCCCGCGCCCCTGGCCATCCAAAGCTGCTTGTACGAAGGCGCTCAACTGCCCATTGACAAAGCGCTTCGCATTGAAAGCAAGTACATGGCAACGCTTACGCGCGGCACTGTTTCTCGTGCCATGGTGCGAACTTTGTTTGTCAACAAATCCAAAGCTGAAAAGGGCATGCATCGCCCCGCCAACATTCCAGCCTTCAAAAGTAAAAAGTTGGGCATGATTGGCGCTGGCATGATGGGCGGCGGCATTGCACTTATTGCCGCCCAGCGTGGCATTCAAGTGGTCTTGATCGACCGCGATCAAAGCGCCGCAGAAAAAGGCAAAGCACATGCCGAAAAGGTGTTGAAACGATTGGTTGAAAAAGGTCATTCAACACCAGAAAAAGCCGATGGCATCTTGGCCCTCATTACCCCCACGACAGACTACAACATGTTGAAAGATGCAGACATGGTGGTTGAAGCTGTGTTTGAAGACCGCGCTATCAAGGCTGAGGTGACCAAGCGTTTGGATGCCGTTCTGCCCACCCATTGTGTAGTCGCCACAAACACCTCTGCACTGCCCATCAGCTTGTTGGCCAAAGCTACTAGCCGCCCCGACAAATTCATTGGTCTGCATTTCTTCTCACCTGCCGATCGCATGCCCTTGGTCGAAGTCATTCGAGGCAATCAAACCTCGGATGAAACTTTGGCCAAAGCGCTAGACTTTGTAGCACAATTGAAGAAGACGCCCATCGTGGTGAATGACAGTCGCGGCTTCTTTACCAGCCGTTTCATTGGTGCTTTCATTGATGACGCGATTGGCATGGTGGCCGAAGGCATTGCCCCCGCGCTCATTGAAAATTGCGCGCGTCATGCAGGCATGCCTGTTGGACCATTGGCCATCACCGACGAATTGTCCATCGAACTTTCTGTGCATGCTGGAGAAGCACAAGCTCGCGAGTTTCCTGACACCTACAAACCAGGCCGCTCGGTGCCCATTTTGAAAAAACTGTTTGACTTGGGTCGCTTGGGTAAAAAAGTGGGAAAAGGCTTCTACGACTACGACTCAACTGGCAAACAGATCTGGAAAGGCTTGGCCGATAACTATCCGCTCAAAGCACAACAGCCAAATGCACACGATTTGAAGCAAAGAATCTTGTACGTGCAAGCCATAGAAGCGGCGCGCGCCATGGAAGAAGGCGTTTTGTTGGCGCCTGCAGATGGCGATGTCGGTGCCATCCTGGGCGTCGGCTTTCCAGCCTACACCGGCGGCCCCTTCTGTTATGTAGACGGCATCGGCTTGCCTAATTTTGTGAAAGAGGCAGATCGATTGGCCGATTTGTTTGGCGACCACTTACGCCCTCCCACGCTTTTGCGCAACATGGCAGCCAACGGCCAAACTTTTTATGGCCACACTGCACGTCCAGTGCCCTCCCGTCAAACACAAGTCGCACAAGCTGAATAAACCATGAACTTCGATTTTTCAGACGATCAAAATGTGCTTCGCAACGAGGTTCGTAAGTTCCTTGCCAAAGAGTGTCCCGTATCTGTCACACGCAGTGTGATCGACCAAGGCCAAACCCATGCTGAATCTGTTTGGAAAGGCTTGGGCGAATTGGGTGTGACCAGTTTGATGCTGCCTGAATCTTGCGGCGGCATTGGGCTGGGCGCGATGGAATTGTGCGTGGTGGCCGAAGAAGTCGGTCGTCAGCTTGGCGCCCTGCCCTTGGCGTCTACTTTGTATCTGGCCACACAAGCTGTCTTGTTAGGCGCGTCTGATGAACAACAACAAAAGTGGTTGCCCCGCGTTGCGGCAGGCGCCAAAGCCACCCTTGCGGCGCCTCTGGACGAGCTATGCAATATTTCTGGCTTGCCCCAATTTGAGGGTCATCAGTTAACAGGGACTTCTAGCTTGGTCATGGATGGTGGTTGCGCCGATTTTGCGGTGGTATTGGCTCAAAATTCACAAGGACAAGCCTGCTTGGTGTTGGTTGCATTCGATCAAAGCGTCGCACGCTCAGCCCTCAAAACCATTGACCCGGCCAAGCCCTTCGCACAGCTTGTATTCAATGCTTCACCTGCTGAAGTATTGGACAAGGTGGTAGCGGGTAATGACACCTTGGCTCTGCTCAACCGTGTGCGTCAACGTGCCGCCATTTTGATTGCGTTTGAGCAATTAGGGGGGGCCGACACAGCCCTAGAAATGTCGGTCGCGTATGCCAGAGAGCGCAAAGCATTTGGCCGTACCATCGGCTCTTATCAAGGCATCAAACACAAGCTGGCAGACATTTACACGGCCAACCAATTGGCACGCGCGCACTGCTACTACGGCGCTTGGGCTTTAACGGCTGATTCAGCCAGCTCCCAGGCTGCACCCGAATTGGCCTTGGCGGCTGCGTCTGCGCGTGTGTCGGCCAGCGAGGCTTACAGCATGGCCGCACAAGAAAGCATTCAAGTGCATGGTGGCATGGGCTACACCTGGGAACTCGACTGTCATTTACACTACCGCCGTGCTCGCATGTTGGCTGTCGAATTGGGCAGCGTTCACGCTTGGCGTGAAGTCATAACCCAGCAGCTCGAATTGAAAATGGACACCCCTGCGCTTGCCAATTTGCGCGGCCCTGTAGTCGATGGCTCGATGGACTTTGATGACTCGCAGAGCGAAGCCAGTTTCAGGGCAGAGTGTCGTGCATGGCTAGATGCCAACGCCACACTCAAAGCCAGGCCTGATGATTATTTTGCGCAACACCTCTCGCCCGCCGAACGCATGCAAGCAGCACGCGATTGGCAAGCCAAAAAAGCAGCCGCTGGGTTTGGCGCCATTACTTGGCCCACAGCATTGGGCGGGCGTGGTGGCACGCCTATGCAAGAACTG
>CANNNB010000107.1 GCA_947505995.1 Comamonadaceae bacterium | reverse complement strand
TGTGTGGTCATCAGCTTTTTGGGTGTGGTCATGATCCTCAGGCCCACCATCGAACAAAACCAAGTGTTTGCGGGACTGGTTGGCTTGTTCTCCGGCATGATTGCCGCAATGGCCTACATCCAAGTGGCTGAACTTGGCAGAATGGGCGAACCCATTGAGCGCACTGTGTTTTATTTTTCATTGGCAGCCGCCGCATCTGGCGCGCTTGTGATGCTGGTAACTGGCACCAGCGAATGGGTCTGGACAGAGGCTTGGCTGTTGCTGCCCATTGGCATTTTGGCCGTATTGGGCCAATGGTTCATGACCCGCGCCTACAACGATGGCGCCACCATGGTGGTAGCTAACTTGCAATATTCAGGCATTGTTTTTTCAGCCTTGTTTGGCTTATTTTTATTTGGCGATCAAATACCATGGATCGGTTGGGGTGGCATTTTGATCATTGTTTTAAGTGGCATTGCAGCCACCGCCTTAAGCGGCCGTAACAAGACCAGCACAAGCTCATCTTAGAAAACAACCATCACTGAAGGAATCGGTATGTACAACACGCTCATCTCTGTTCAACAACTCAAAGACTTCAAGACCTCTGGGAAACCCTTCATGGTGTTTGATTGCAGCTGCGACCTCATGAAACCCGAAATGGCCGACACGATGTTTGCCACAGTTCGCATTCAGGGTGCTCATCAAGCTCATTTAGATCGCAACCTCAGCACACACGGTTCAACAGCTGTCAATGGCGGCAGACATCCCCTGCCCTCGCGTGAATCAGTGGCCGCTTGGTTAAGCGGCTTAGGTTTTCAAAACCACATGCAGGCCGTGGTGTATGACCGCAATGGCGCCAACTATTGCGGCCGCTTGTGGTGGATGCTGAAATGGTTGGGGCATGATGCATCAGCTGTTTTAAATGGTGGCCTTCAGGCATGGGAAGCATCTGGTGGCGCAGTGGAAACAGGCGTACCTACTGAGTTGATGCCTAGCGCCAGCAAGTTTGAATTGAAATCTGCTTTGCGTGAATGGGTTAGCACTGATCAATTGGCGCCCCAAGTTGGACATTCCAATTTGACCCTCATTGATGCACGCGGTGCTGCGCGTTATCGCGGTGAAATGGAGCCTCTTGACCCGGTAGCAGGCCACATACCTGGTGCATTGAACCGGCCCTTCACCGAAAATTTAAATGCCGATGGCATGTTCAAATCGGCCGATGTGCTCCGATCTGAATTTGAAAATCTTTTAGCAGGCAGAGATCCTGCCACTGTGGTTCACCATTGCGGAAGCGGTGTCAGTGCTGTGCCCAATATTTTGGCCATGGAGTTGGCTGGGCTGGGTATCACACGTCTTTACCCAGGCAGCTGGAGTGAGTGGTGCAACACACCAGGTCTGCCCTGCGCAAAGGGCTAAGTCAATTGGACCTCAATGCAAAGTGAAAGAATGAGCCAATACACTGACCCCGCTTACCAATGCAATGCCACTTAAGAGCCAAACAATTTGCGCTGCCGTTTCCCACGAACTTAAACGTTTTTGCAGTTGCGGAATTAAGTCGGCCAGTGCCACATAAATAAAACTGCTGCTGGCAATGGCCAGCATGTAAGGCAAGACGCCATGGAGTTGGTCCAGCAACGCGTAGCCAGCCAATCCCCCCAAAGCCGTGATGGCGCCCGCAAGGGAGACTTTCAAGATGGCAGTTTGCCGGCTTTGGGAGCCCTCGCGCAGCACAACCAAATCACCCATGTGATGCGGTACTTCGTGAGCCAAGACAGCTATAGCAGCCACCACGCCTAACTTCAAATCAACGATGAATGCAGAGGCAATAAGAACGCCATCGCCAAAGCAGTGAACACTGTCCCCGGCCAAGATGGCCCAACCACCCGCAAGAGGCTTTGCGTGTGCGCCGTGATCGTGTGGTGCATCTGTGGCATGTGAATGCGCATGATCATGGCCATGGTGTGCATCGCCGTGGTGGTGCTCATGCCCGTGGTGCCAAAGCTCTGCTTTGTCGAGCAAAAAGAAGAACAGCAAACCGAACAACAAGGTCACAAACAGGTTGTGAGGTTCTACACCCGCCTCAAAGGCTTCAGGCAGAAGGTGCAAAAAAGCTGTGGCCAGCAATGCGCCTGCAGCCAAGCTCAGCATGTGCTGTGTATAACGACTCACAATGCCAAAGCTAAGCCAAGCCGCCAACCAAACACTTCCAATACCAGCGGCCAGAGTGCCCAACAAAATAGCCAATAAGGTCATTCAAGTTCCAAGTGAAGTTCAGGCAGATTCCTGAACCAAGGCCAAATTATGCCTGTCTGCGTAATGGAGCCCGCTGAATCAAACGGCCTTATAACCCCCAGCCTGCAGAAGTGCCCTCCCCCACACATTGACCAACCACATTGAGCGGCCCTCAATGTCGCCACCCACAAGCACAATTTTGGCCCGCGTTAGAACGCTTTGTGTTGCCATGAAAAAGGTCTCCTAATGCACGTCCTTCACCATTAACCAAGACGAAGTGCAGCAACACCAGCAAGAATAGCCACAGTGCCTGCAATTCTTTGCCGAGTCCATACTTCTTTCAAAAACCACGCGCCAATGAGCGCTGCAAAAAAAACCGATGTTTCGCGCAACGCAGCCACCATGGCTACAGGTGCGACGGTCATGGCCCACAGCGCAATGGCGTAAGAACCAATGGAGGCAAATGCACCACCTGCTGCCACAGGCCAGCGCTTTTGCACATAAGGCCAGACCTGCCCTTTGCGTTGCATGAAGACCAAAAGCGCAAAAGGCCAACCGTCCAACACGAATAACATGCTGATGTACTGCACGACCTGACCGGAGCTGCGTGCACCTTTGGCATCGATCACGGTGTAGATGGCAATGAGCACGGCATTGCAAAGGGCAAACAAAATGGCTTTCCGATGTGTCCACGATTCGCGCGTGATGCCTAACAACAAAACACCACCGCTGATACAAGCCACGCCCAACCAAGCCAAAGGCGTCAAACCCTCGCCGATGAATGCAAAGGATGTCAGCGCCACCAACATGGGCGCAGTACCCCGCATCAAAGGGTATGTGAGTCCCAGTTCACCATGTCGATAGGCTCCGGCTAAAGCAAAGTAGTAGCCTACGTGAACCACCAAGGAGCACAAGATATAGGGCCAAGACTCTGGGGCAGGTGGGCCAACGTACAAGCACACAGGAAGGGCCAACAGCGAACACAGGACATGGATGAGGGCAGTGTCTAAGGTTTTGTCCGAGCTAGACTTCACAAGTGCGTTCCAGCTGGCGTGAAGCAGTGCCCCAAAGAGCACCAAGAACAAAACGGGCCAAGTCATGGCCAACTTAATCTCTCAAAGCGCAACGTCTTGCAACTTGCATGAAGTGAGAGAGTCCTGGCGTTTGAAGGTCAGGCCTTTTGGCAAGATCATCCCAAATACGCACTCTCACAGCATCTTTTGCACCAGGTTCTGCTATGAAAGCTGCAGCGTCTTCGTCAGAGAATATACCGCCTTGAAGTTTCAAACTGCGCCTGGAATCTTCAGACAAACTATCGTGATACTCGGGCCTTGTTGCACACAAATATCTTTTGGCATCGACGTGTCTTTGAATGGCGTCGATCACCGAATCTGGAAATAAACCTCGCAAGAAGGGCAGCACTCGGTATTGATGGACATCGTCAACACCCTGGATGCTGGGTGTCTCACCCAAATCATGTAGCAAATGACCCAAATCATGCAGGAAAGCGGCTGTGACCAACTCATCACTGGCACCTTCTTGCTCCCCCAGAAAGCCTGCTTGCAAAGCATGTTGCAGTTGTGTCACCGGCTCGCCTGAGTATTGTTCGTGTCCTCTTTGATCGAAGAGTTTTTCAATGTCCGTCAGGTTAAGGGCCATGGTGTTTCAGTAGAAATTTAGTTTGACTCAGCGTACCAGCTTGAATTCAATTCAAGCCCAGGGCAAGGAATAGGTTTTGATGTTGGTGAAGCTTTTCATGGCCTCTTGCACACCTTCTTTGTAGCCCAAGCCAGAATCCTTGATGCCGCCAAAGGGTGTGAGCTCCAATCGGTAGCCGGGCACCTCACGCACATTCACCGTACCCATTTGCAATTCATTCACAAAGCGCACGATGTAATCCATGCGATTGGTACACACCCCGCTTGAAAGACCATAGGCTGTGCCATTGGCAATTTGAATGGCTTCATCGATGTCCTTAAACTGAATGATGGGCGAGACAGGGCCAAAAGTTTCTTCTTTCACAAGCATCATATTGGGCGTCACATGGTCCAAGACAGTAGGTGCATACAAGGCACCGCGCCGTTGATTTCCAACCAACAATCGGGCGCCTTGGGCCACGGCCTCGTTCACTCGCGCCTCAAAGAGTTGCGCTGCGGCTTCATCAATGACCGTGCCCATGAGATTGTCTGGATTGGCAGGATCCCCATACGACCAAGCCTTGGTTTTTTGTACCACCAAGTCAGTCAATTGCTCAGCCACCGATTGGTGAACAAGTATGCGCTTCACAGCGGTACAACGTTGACCTGAATTTTTGTAAGAGCCCTGCACCGCCAAATTAGAAGCCTCTTCTAAATCAGCATCCTCCATCACGATAAGAGGGTCGTTGCCGCCAAGCTCCAACACAATGCGTCGGTACCCCGCCTTGTCAGCGATGTACTTGCCAATGGCAACGCCACCGGTAAACGTAATTAAGTCAACTGCTGGGTGCGTCAGCATTTCATCGGCAATTTCGCGAGGGTCACCAGTGATCACACTGAGCATCTCGGGGGGCAAACCTGCCTCATACAGCAAGTCTGCAAAATAAATAGCCGAGTAAGGGACTTTCTCTGAAGGTTTGAGAACCATGCGGTTGTTGGTGGCCACACTGGGAATGACTTTGTGGGCCACCTGGTTCATGGGGTGATTGAAAGGTGTGATAGCCGTGATAACGCCCAACAAAGGCGCACGCTGTGTGTAAACGCGGCGCTGCTTGCCATGGTGAGTTAAGTCGCAACTGAAAATTTGGCCATCGTCCTTTAAAACTTCTTGCGCTCCAAACAACAACACATCGCTTACGCGACCCGCTTCATAAACAGCATCCTTGATGCACAAGCCAGATTCTGCTGAAATTAAATGGGCAATGTCATCCAAATGATCTCGGACCAAGGCTGCCGCTTTGTTCAAAATTGAAGCTCTGTCAAATCTTGTTAATTGAGGTTTGTAGGCATGCGCCAACGCATAGGCTTGTCGCACTTCCTCTAGCGTCGCTTTGGGCACAGTGCCAATGCGCTCAGCCGAATACGGATTAAAAATCTCAATAGCACGATCCCTACCAGCACCTATTTTTTGGCCACCAATGCGCATGGCATCAAGCTGGTGGTCTCTGATAAATTGGGCAACTTGACTCATGACACTCACCTTTTCAAACTTCAAGCAGATTGGCCAAAATTCAAAGCCAAATCAAAAGCGTCAAAATTGCGCCAGCGGCGATTTCGGTCTAAATTGGGTACTGCACGATTCATAACCAAAGGCACCCGCTGCTCACTGATACCGCCATGCGAGCGCAAGGGTACATCAAGGCCCGACAAGTCATGCTTGGCTTGTGAAGTACCCAAAACGGTGTCTCGCTCAGATACCACCACCAAGTCACCCAACCTGTCGGCGGGCAATTCAAACTTTTCAGCCGCTTGCTCGCGAGTTAAAACCACTTCAATGCCCTGCTCTGCCTGAAGTTTTTGACACACCTGAGCAGGATCGGTGCCTGCTGGCAAATAGATGGTGGCGAAAGAACCCAAAGCACCATGGTGAACCACATAAGGATCGGTAATGGGCAAAATGACGCGCACAGATGAAGCCCCCAGCCAGGCATCAAACCAGTCTTGCAAATAAATAACTTTAGGTTGACCGTCCATGCCCACTTTGGCATTCATACCGTGATCTGCCGTTAAAACCACCACACAACCCATGGCATCAAGTTCAGCCAAATAGCCGTCCATCATGGCGTAAAACTCGTTGGCACCTGCAGTGCCAGGTGCAAATTTGTGCTGAATGTAATCGGTGGTTGAAAGGTACATCACATCTGGCCTTTGATTTTTCATCAGCCACACGCCTGCTGCAAAAACAAATTCGGACAAGTCTGCGCTGTAAACACTGGGCAAAGGTTTGCCTACTTTTTGAAGCACATCGTCAATGCCATGCTCAGCCACGCTGGCCTTGTCGGCCTTCTCGGCAGAAAAACAAATGCCTTTCATTTGATGGCCCAGCAACTGACGCAACTTGTCCTTGGCAGTGATCACGGCCATCTTGCAACCCGCATCTGACAGTGCTGCCAACAAAGACGGCGCACGCAGCCACTTCGGATCGTTCATCATGACTTCCACATTGTTGGCACTGTCGTACAAATAGTTGCCGCAGATACCATGGACGCTTGGAGGAGCACCTGTCACGATGGACAAGTTGTTGGGGTTTGTAAAACTGGGCACCACACAATCTGCTTGAAGTCCAGTGCCATCCGAGAGTACTTTTTTCATCCAAGGCATATGACCACCAGCCACAGCTTGGCCCAAATAGTCGGGCTCACAACCATCCACACACACCACCACCACTGGCTGCTTGGGCATTTGATAATTTCTCTGATTCACTCGCATGGAACAACCTTCTTCTAACTTTAGGGCACAGAGCCCTCTGAATATTTCACAAAATTTCGAACGGTTCTTTCGCGGCTCATTAGCACATGCTGACGCAAAGCTTCTGCAGCCTTGACCGCATTGCCAGAGCCAATAGCTTCCAAAATATCACGATGTTCATTGACCGAGGTGACCAACAACGCATGATCGGAAAAATTGCGGCGCCTGAACAAACTCAACTCTCGAGTGAGCTTGCGATACATGTTGACTAATTTTTTATTGCCCGCATAAGACACCATGGTCTCATGAAATTCAATGTTCAATCGGTAGTAGTTGGCTTCATCTTGAAGCTTAACTGCAGACTCCATTTGAAGCACCAGACTTTTCAAATAACTTAGCTGCTGCTCAGTGACATGGGTTGCCAAAGTGCTTCCCACATGGGCCTCCATCATGGCGCGCAGATCAAAAATTTCGAGCGCTTCTTCTAGTGGAATGAGACGAACAAAGACGCCTCGATTTTTTTCCAACTGAACCAAGCCGGCCTCTTCTAAAACCCGAAACGCCTCTCTCACGGGCCCACGTGAAACACCCAGCCTTTCAGCAAGTGCTGCCTCGGTGAGTTTGTCACCTGGGCCTAGTTCGCCCACATTGATCAAGCGCTCAATTTCCTGTTGCACCGCACCCGTCAGAGAGTGGTTTTGCAACATGCTGATGGTGGCACTGGCTTGCACAGAAGGCGAAAGCGATGCAGGAGCGTGAGCGAGTTCAGTCGTCATGCATTGAATTTGATCACAACTTGGTCAATTGTCAACAATTTACAAAAAGCAATTGACTTTCAACTTTGCTTGGTTTCAAATGATTTTCATGGGCTTGTCACACCGCTGTCACAGCAATGGTGGAGAGTTGTCTATTTAAACTTGATAAGGATGACGAATGCGCGCACTTTATAAATCCGCTTTGTTGGTCGGCGGTCTTTTAATTGGCTCTATGGCTTTTGCTCAAAAAACCCAACTGCTCGTTTACACCGCACTCGAAGTCGATCAACTCAAAGCTTATCAAGAAGGCTTCAACAAAGTTCACCCTGAAATTGACATCAAGTGGGTTCGTGATTCAACAGGGGTCATTACTGCCAAACTTTTGGCAGAAAAAGCCAACCCTCAAGCAGACGCCGTGATGGGCGTGGCAGCCACGAGCTTGGCCTTGATGAAGAAAAACGGCATGCTCGAGCCCTTTGCCCCGCTGAATTTGGACGGCCTC
>CANNNB010000106.1 GCA_947505995.1 Comamonadaceae bacterium | reverse complement strand
CAAATGTTGCTAGACCCAGGCACCCCCTTCTTAGAGTTGGCGCCCCTGGCCGCACACGCCATGTACCTGAACAAAGAAGGCATGGAAGACGCGCCTTGCGCCGGCATGATTGCAGGCATTGGCCGGGTCAATGGGGTGGACTGCATGATTGTGTGCAACGACGCCACCGTGAAGGGCGGCACCTACTACCCCATGACCGTCAAGAAGCATTTGCGCGCACAAGAAGTGGCGCAGCAAAACAACTTGCCCTGCATTTACTTGGTCGACTCGGGCGGTGCCAACTTGCCCAACCAAGACGATGTGTTTCCCGACCGCGATCACTTTGGCCGCATCTTCTACAACCAAGCCAATATGAGTGCCTTGGGCATTCCCCAAATTGCGGTGGTCATGGGCAGCTGCACAGCGGGCGGTGCTTATGTGCCCGCCATGAGCGATGAAACCATCATTGTTAAAAACCAAGGCACCATCTTCTTGGGTGGCCCGCCTTTGGTCAAGGCCGCCACGGGCGAAGTGGTCAGTGCTGAAGACTTGGGCGGTGGCGATGTGCACACCCGTTTGTCGGGCGTGGCCGATCATTTGGCGCAAAACGATGCGCATGCGCTGGCCTTGGCGCGTCAGGCTGTGGGTTCGCTGAACAGAAAGAAAAACATCGACATGCAATTGCGCGAACCTTCAGCGCCCTTGTACGACAGCCAAGAAATTTACGGCGTGATTCCGGCCGACAGCCGCAAGCCTTACGACGTGCGAGAAATCATTGCGCGCATTGTCGATGGCAGCGAATTTGCAGAATTCAAAGCGCGCTTTGGCGCCACTTTGGTGTGCGGCTTTGCCCACATAGAAGGCATGCCGGTGGGCATCATTGCCAACAACGGTATTTTGTTTTCAGAGTCGGCGCTCAAGGGCGCGCACTTCATTGAGCTGTGCTGCCAACGCAAAGTGCCCTTGGTGTTTTTACAAAACATCACGGGCTTCATGGTGGGGCGCAAATACGAAAGCGAAGGCATTGCGCGCAATGGCGCCAAGATGGTCACTGCTGTGGCCACGGCCAAGGTGCCCAAGTTCACCATCATCATTGGCGGCAGTTTTGGCGCGGGCAACTACGGCATGTGCGGCCGCGCTTTTGGCCCTCGATTCTTGTGGATGTGGCCCAACGCGCGCATTTGCGTGATGGGCGGCGAGCAAGCGGCCGGTGTGTTGGCTACTGTGAAGCGCGATGGCATTGAGGCCCGCGGCGGTGCGTGGAGTGCCGATGAAGAAGCTTCTTTCAAACAACCTATTCTTGACCAGTTTGGCGCCCAGTCACATCCTTACTACGCCAGCGCGCGTTTGTGGGATGACGGCGTCATTGACCCCGCAGACACTCGCCGTGTGTTGGCACTCGGTTTGTCGGCATCTTTGAATGCGCCCATTGAAGAAACCAAGTTCGGTATTTTCCGCATGTGATGTTTGAGAAAGCACAGCATTTAGAAAGCAAAGCATGACGACAACCGAAAAAACACTGGACATTCGCCGGCCCTCGAAGTGGGTGGCCGAGGTGTGGCTTAACCGTCCCGATGTGCGCAATGCCTTCAACGATGCGGTCATTGCCGAACTGACCTTGGCCTTCCAGCAATTGGGACAAGACCATGACTTGCGTGCCATTGTGTTGGGTGCGCATGGCAAAGCATTTTGCGCGGGGGCCGATTTAAATTGGATGCGGACCATGTCGGGTTACAGCTGGGAAGAAAACTTTGCCGACGCGCAAAAGTTGGCCGACATGCTGTGGACATTGGACCAATGCCCCGTGCCCATCGTGGGCCGTGTGCAAGGCGATTGCTATGCCGGCGGCATGGGCTTGGCCTCGGTGTGCGATGTGCTCATTGCTTCTGACAACGTAACTTTCTGTTTGTCAGAAGCGCGTTTGGGTTTGTTGCCTGGCACCATCAGCCCTTATGTGGTGCGAGCCATGGGTGCCCAAGCTGCCAAACGTTATATGGTCACGGCAGAAAGATTCAGCGCTGCACAAGCGCATGCCATGGGCATGGTGCATGAACTGTGCACTGCCCAAACCTTGGATGTCAAAGTGGCCGACATGGTTAACACCTTGTGCGGCAATGGCCCGGAAGCTTTGCGGGCCTGCAAACGTTTGGTGCAAGACGTGACCCACAAGCCCATTGACCAAGCACTGCGCACAGAAACTGCAAGGCGCATTGCAGATATTAGGGCCAGTGATGAAGGCAAAGAGGGTTTGCAATCTTTTTTGCAAAAGCGACCCGCGCAGTGGACCACACCGAAATAAAAAAATAGGCCAACCATGTTTAAAAAAATTCTGATTGCCAACCGCGGCGAAATTGCTTGCCGCGTGGCGGCCACAGCCAAGCGCATGGGCATACAAACTGTGGCGGTGTATTCGGACGCTGATGCCAACGCCAAACATGTGGCCGCTTGTGACCAAGCCATTCATGTGGGCGGCTCGGCCCCCAAAGACAGCTACTTGCGTTGGGAAGCCATCATCGAAGCGGCCAAAGCCACAGGCGCACAAGCCATTCACCCAGGCTATGGTTTTTTGAGCGAGAACGAAGCCTTTGCACAGGCCTGTGCCAAAGCAGGCGTGGTCTTTATTGGCCCACCTGCATCGGCCATTCAAGCCATGGGTTTGAAAGCTGAATCGAAGCGGCTGATGGAAAAGGCTGGCGTGCCTTTGGTTCCGGGCTATCACGGTTCAGATCAAAACCCCGAGCTGTTACAACGCGAAGCCGATCGCATTGGATACCCCGTGCTTATCAAAGCCAGTGCAGGTGGCGGTGGCAAGGGCATGCGCGCGGTAGAAAAATCGGAAGACTTTGCAGCGGCATTGGCATCGTGCCAGCGTGAAGCGCAAAACAGTTTTGGTGACCAAGCAGTGCTGATAGAAAAATATGTGCAACGGCCACGCCACATTGAGATTCAAGTGTTTGGCGATTCGCATGGCAACTGCGTTTACCTCATGGAGCGCGATTGCTCGGTGCAGCGACGCCATCAAAAAGTATTGGAAGAAGCGCCTGCACCAGGCATGTCAGAAGCTTTGCGCAAGCAAATGGGCGAAGCCGCGGTGGCCGCAGCACGCGCAGTGAACTATGTAGGTGCTGGCACCGTTGAATTTATTGTGGAGCAACGCGACAACAAGGCGACAGGTCAAGTGGACATGCACTTTTTCTTCATGGAGATGAATACACGTCTGCAAGTGGAGCATCCTGTGACTGAAGCGGTTACGGGTTTGGATTTGGTGGAATGGCAGTTGCGTGTGGCAAGTGGCGAAGCTTTGCCGCTGAAGCAAGACGAAATTAAATTAACTGGCCACGCCATTGAAGCGCGCATTTGCGCGGAAACACCTGATAACAATTTTCTGCCGGCCACTGGTCATTTACAGGTTTACAAAAAGCCCGCGCACACCGCATTTGAAAGAGGCTCGGTGCGCTTTGACGATGGTGTGCGTCAAGGCGACACCATCAGCCCATATTACGATTCCATGGTGGCCAAACTCATTGTGCATGGCGACACGCGCCAGCAAGCCTTGGCCTTGCTAGACCAGTCCTTGGCGCAAACGCAAGTGGTGGGTTTGTCTACCAACCTGCAGTTTTTAAGGCATGTGCTAAACAGTGCTTCTTTTGCGGAGGCACGCTTAGACACGGCCCTTATTCCGCGAGAAGCCGATGTGTTGTTTCATCAAGAAAAGGTGGGCTTGAATGTGGCTGCTGCTGCGGTGGTGGCGCACACCCTGCATCAAGAATATGCCAAACAAGGCAATGACCCGTTTAGCAAAAGCGATGGATGGCAATCGCATGCAGAAACCAGCCGCAGATTTCCATTGGAATTTGCGGGTGAAATGCATACGGCTTGGTTGCACTGTGCGCACCACGGCGCCATGCAACTCACATGGGGTGATGCGGCAGGGCCGGGTGCAAATGGTCCGCAAGATGATTTTGAGTTTGTGCCAGCCAATGTCACACCGAACGTCACACCGAACGTCACACCGAACGTCACACCCCATGCTCTAAATGTCACATGGCAAGGCCAACGCGTTAGCAGCGAAGTGGTGTTGCAACATGGCAAACCCGGTCAAGCAGCCGAGCTGGCCCATGTGTTCACCCAAGCAGGTGCTACGCGCATTCGCATCATTCACCCCTTGGCCCATGCCGAAGGTGCACAAGACGAAAAGGGTGGCCTTGCCGCGCCCATGCCCGGCAAGGTGGTGTCGTTTTCTGTCAAAGTGGGCGACAAGGTCAAGGCTGGCCAAACATTGGCAGTCATGGAGGCCATGAAAATGGAGCACACCATTGCTGCGCCCAAAGATGGCGAAGTGATGGAATTGTTGTATGCGCCGGGGGATCAAATTGCAGAGGGAGCAGAGTTGCTCAAGCTTGCGTAAACTAAGGCCTATGAAAATAGTTTTTTGTTGCACCAACACCAAAGCCGAACCTTGGCTAGAGGGCTTTCGCCAAGCCTTGCCTGGTGTTGACATTTGGGAGTGGCAGGCCGCCCCAGCTGGGCAAGCCCCCAAACTGGCAGACCATGCCGTGGTGTGGTCGCCGCCGCAAAGTTTCATCGATGAGCAAACCCAATTGCAAAATTTGTTCAACCTAGGTGCAGGTGTCGATGCATTGCTTAAGCTGAACTTGCCAGAATCATTGAACATTGTGCGCTTGAACGACGCCGGTATGTCGGTTCAAATGTCAGAGTATGTGTGCCACGCTGTCATTCGTTATTTTCGGGAATTTAACCATTACGACAAAGACCAACCCGAGCAGCGCTGGTCATATCGCAAGCCAGCTTTGCGTTCTGAATTTTCGGTAGGTATTTTGGGTGCTGGTGTGTTGGGCAGCAAGGTGGCCCAAGCGCTGCAGCAGTTTGAGTTTCCCGTCAATGTGTGGAGCCGCTCGCCCAAACATTTGGCAGGTGTTCAAAGTTTCACCGGCCCTGAGCAGTTGCCTGCATTTTTGCAAGCCACCAAGGTCTTGGTCAATTTGTTGCCCCTCACATCAGAGACCGAAAATATTTTGAACCATGCCAACTTGTCTCAGCTTCAAGCGGGCGCTTTTTTAATCAATGTGGCGCGCGGCAAGCACGTGGTCGATCAAGATTTAATCAATCAATTAGACCAAGGTCACATGGCCGGTGCCACCCTCGATGTCTTCAGAGTAGAGCCATTGCCGCAAGACCACGCCTTTTGGAAGCACCCCAAAATTGTGGTCACGCCGCACACCTCAGCGCGCACTTTGCGCGAAGAAAGCATTGCGCAAATTGCAGGCAAAATTCAAGCTGTCTATGCAGGGCAGTTCATTGAAGGTCGAGTTGACAAAGTACGTGGTTATTAATTTTCAAAATTTCGTTAGACTCTCAACATGACAATTCCTTCCCGCGTTAAATTGGTCGACGTTGGCCCCAGAGATGGCTTGCAAAATGAAAAACAAGCTGTGCCAGCGGCTGTGAAAATTGAATTGGTGCATCTGCTGCAAGCTGCGGGTTTGAAAGAAATTGAAGTCACCAGTTTTGTCAGTCCCAAGTGGGTGCCCCAAATGGCCGACAACGCCCAAGTCATGGCCGGCATCAAGCGCCAAGCAGGTGTTCGCTACTCTGTGCTCACGCCCAACATGCAAGGTTTTCAAGCCGCACAGCACAGCCAGCCGCATGAAATTGTGGTCTTTGCAGCCGCCAGTGAAGCCTTCAGCCAGAAGAACATCAACTGCAGCATTGAAGAAAGTATTCAACGTTTTGCACCTGTGGTGGAGGCTGCGCTGGCTGCGGGCATTTATGTGCGCGGTGCCATGTCGTGTGTGGTGGCTTGCCCTTACGAAGGCGATGTGCCGCCTGCCAGCGTAGAGCGTTTGGCCAAGCTCATGAAGAGCATTGGCGTGCAGCATTTGGGTGTGGCCGACACCATTGGTGTGGGCACCCCGCGCAAAGTGCAAGCCGCCATGGAAGCCACTTTGAAGCACTACGACTTGAATGATATTTCCGGACATTTTCACGACACCTATGGCCAAGCTTTGGCCAACACCTTGGCCAGTTTGGAAATGGGCGTGTGGCAATACGATGCCTCGGTGGCGGGCTTGGGCGGCTGTCCCTATGCCAAAGGGGCCACGGGCAATGTGGCCACCGAAGATGTGGTCTATATGCTGCACGGCATGGGCATTGAAACCGGCATTGACTTAGACAAGCTGGTTGACGCGGGTGCGTTCATCAGCAATTTCTTGCAACGCAAATCGGGCTCACGTGTGGCCACAGCCACCCTCAGCAAGCGTTTGGGATAATGCGACTTCAAAGAATTAAGCACCAAGCCATGAGCCTCTTGTCTCGTTTACAACTTCGTGCCGATCAAGTCTTGGCCAGCGACGATCCCTTCGTGCCTTCGCCTTGTGTTTCTGTGTGTGTGGTTCATCCCATCGAAGGCGTGTGCGAAGGCTGTCTTAGAAGCTTGGACGAAATTGGTGCGTGGGGGCAAATGCAAAGTGCTCAGCAACGTGAAGTGTGGCAACAAATTAAGTTGCGCAGTGCCAAGCGGCTTCAGACCACAAAGCCATGAAAGAAATTCATTTTTATTTCGACTTCATCTCGCCCTATGCTTGGTTGGCGTTTCAAGCTTTGCCCAAAGCTTTAGAAGGCATTAGCCACCGCGTGCATTACCACCCCGTTGTGTTTGGCGCCATGCTCAAACACCATGGCCAATTGGGCCCTGCCGAAATGTCTGGTAAGCGCGAGTGGACTTACCGGCAAGTGATGTGGTTGGCCAAACAACAGGGCACCGATTTGCAAATGCCGGCGTCGCATCCGTTTAACTCTTTGGCGCTGCTGCGTTTGGCCGTAGCAGCCACAGACAACGGCGAACCCAACCGCTATGTGGTGGAAAGTATTTTCAAACATGTGTGGTGCACTGGGCTAGAGGCGGCAGATGCTGAGCGGTTTGCCGCATTGCAATTGCACTTGCTCAGCCAAGCGCATTTAACGTTGAAAGACCCTCAGTCTGTAGAAGTGAAACAAATGCTTCAACAGCAAACCCAACAGGCCATCGACCTGGGCTTGTTTGGCGTGCCCAGCATGGTGGTCAACGGTCAAATATTTTGGGGACAAGACGCATTGCCCATGCTGCGTGCCTATGTTCAAGGCGATGCGTGGTTTGAAAGTGCCGACTGGTTAGATGCGGGCAAACTGCCTGTGGGCATTCGCAGGTCACCCCCCACCAAATAGTCAGGACTGAGCAGAAGTCTCAGTATCCGATGGGGTTTGTATTTGTCTTTCCCAGCGGTTCACCAGCAATGCATAGGTCCAGGTAATGGCCAAAAACATGAGCACTGAGCCTTGTGCGGCCATCCAAAATCCGAAGGGCCTGCCCAGCACATTGAAATTGAAATCGCGGGCAAAAAAAGCCACACAAAAAGTAACGCTGCCCCAAATGAGCAACAGGACCAAACGCAATCGCATCACGCGCGCAGCAAACTCTGATTGAGAGAGGGTGTGTGTCATGGCCTTGATGATCTCATGAGTTGGTTGAACTCAGTGTTTACCCTTGTTTTTTAGCCTATCCCACCATATAAAAATAAATATTAGGGTTTCACCCTAATCTGTCAGCCCCTGTTGGTTTCGCGTCAGAGGGGGGTCAGAGCGCGCCTTAAAAATGCGCTCAAGCCTTCCTGTCGAAGGCTATTTTTTGGAGACAGCTCAATGGCTACAACAGACCCGCGCCCAATGTCGGCCGAAGAGAAGAAGGTTATTTTTGCTTCTTCCCTAGGTACGGTATTTGAATGGTACGACTTCTACCTTTACGGTTCACTCGCCGCAATTATTGCGAAACAATTCTTCAGCGGTTTGGACGAAGGCTCTGCCTTCATTTTCGCGCTGCT
>CANNNB010000105.1 GCA_947505995.1 Comamonadaceae bacterium | reverse complement strand
CCTTGCTCCTGGCCAAGCGATTACGCTTGCTGGTCTTACATTTGTGGCAGGTTCTGCTGGAGCCACCGTTGCTAATTTAAAAGCGGTATTTGATCAGGCTACCACTGGGCAAGCTTTCGGTGATGTAAATGCAGCACTAGTTACTGCCGGTATAGCAACAACCGTAGGAAGATTTACTGCTGGTACTTTCCTTGCTGGTGCATTTGACGGCAACGGCGTGTTTACTGCCACCACCCACCCTGCTACTGGAGATGCTCAACTCCCTTTGGCCCCAGCTGCAGTAAATTCAGACGTTGCAGACATTGCGATTACCGGAAATCCTCAATCAGCAACTGCCGCCGTTATTTCAGTAGTAACGCCTGTGGCCGCTTCCACCGTCTATGGTGCCGTCACACTCAATTCAAATTCCACCTTTACTGTCAAACCCGGCGCTAAAGCCTATGCCGCAGGCAGCACTCCCGCCGCCGATCCCACCTACGCCAACTTCACCGCTCTTGGCTTTGAAGCCAAGACCATCAACCCCAAAAACATTGGTCGCCTGAACTTTCAAGTGGGCCCTGCTGCTAACCAGCTCATCTCCATTGACTTGGCAGACTTTGGTAAAAACGGCGACATCACAGGCCCCATTACCAGCGACAGAGCGCCTACCAATTTGCTCACCGTCAACTCGGCCAACGACGTGATCATGAACGTGAACAAGTCCTTGGACAGCATTGCTTCTACACGCGCCACCATGGGTGCCGTGATGAACCGTTTGGAGCACGTCATTGACAACTTGACCAACGTGGTCATGAACTCTGAAGCTTCACGCAGCCAAATTGAAGACGCTGATTACGCACAGGCCTCTACCGAGTTGGCCCGTACGCAAATCATGCAGCAGGCAGCCACTGCGGTGTTGGCTCAAGCCAATACGTCGCAGCAAACTGTGCTCAAGTTGCTCCAAGGTTAATACCTTCGCTCTCCACTAGCTGAAATGCTGGCGTCTGAAACCTTGTGTTTCAAGCGCTGGCTGTTTCACGCCACCTGGCTGCTGGCATTGTCAAAAGACCTTGCCTTGCGTGCTTTGGCCTGTGGTTGTAGCTGTCTAAAAGTACAGTTTCACTGTCGGTAATTTGACTAAAAAGCCATATTTTGTACAAATTAAGTACTCAATTTAACATGGCACGGCCATTGCTAATACTCATGCATTCCTATGCACATGAGGCACCAGAAAGCAATGAGCTCCTTACATATCGCGCAACAAGTTCTTTGGCTAGACCCGATCCAGCCCCTCGACGCGCCTGAGCACGCCCAATTAACGGCAGCCGGCCTGTCTGTTCGTTGCATCAATACGCTTGACGAACTTCAATCAGCTTTAAGCCATGGCCAAACGCTGGCCCTGGTCATTCGCCACGACACCACTTTGGATTTGCTGCAAAGCTGCCAAAACCTCATGTTGCGCGCTGGCTGTGCATTGCCTGTGGTCTGCCGTGTTGACCGCCGCCACTTAGAGTTGGCTGTGCAAGCCATGCGCCAAGGTGCCGCGCATGTGTTGGCCACCGACGACTGGTCTGCCACTTCTTGGCAAATGGCGCACCAAGCCATTCAAGCTTTGCGTTTGTCTTCTTCTGCCGCTTCCATGGTGGCCCGCATGGCGCCGCCCTCAGAAGTGGTGGCAGCTGCCGCGCCGCAAAAGAGTGTGGTGTATGTCGACCCTGCTAGCCGCCACTTGCTGGCCCTGGCTCAGCGCGTGGCTCAAGCCAACGTAACCGCCCTCATTGAAGGTCCCACTGGTGCTGGTAAAGAAATATTGGCGCGTGTGTTGCACGAGTCTTCCAAGCGCGCACGCGGCCCCTTCGTCGGACTTAACTGCGCCGCTTTGCCAGAGCAGCTCATTGACGATATGTTGTTTGGCCACGAAAAAGGTGCTTTCACCGGCGCACAAAAAGAATTCAAAGGTTTGTTTGAACAAGCCCAAGGCGGCACTTTGTTCTTGGACGAAATTGGCGAAATGCCCATGCACTTACAAGCCAAGTTGCTTCGTGTGTTGCAAGAGCGTTTGCTTACTCGCTTGGGCTCAGAGCGCCAAGTGGCCATCGATGTGCGAATCATTGCTGCCACCAACAAAGACTTGCGCGTGGCCATTGCCGATCGCGAGTTTCGGGAAGATTTGTATTTCCGCATCAGCACATTCAAGTTGCGTGTGCCGCCATTGCGTGATCGCAAAGGCGACATCTTGCCTTTGGTAGCCAGCTTGTTGCTGCGCCACGCGCCCAATGCACAAGAGTTTACTTTGAGCGACGAAGCACAAACTCAACTCTTGGCCTATCCATGGCCTGGCAATGTGCGCGAATTAGAAAATGTGGTGCAGCGCGCTGTGGTGTTGTGTTCCGACCAACACATTGAAGTTCATCACCTGATGTTTGACGATACGGCAGACATGCACATGATGGGCTTGTCTCAAGAATTAGCTCCCGTGCCAGTGGCCGAAGCCATTCAAAGCTTCAACGCCACTCGTACTGGCCATGCAACATCAGCCACGCCTGTGTCTCAGTTTGGCATGCCCACCGAAGCGCTTCGGTATCCCGACA
This sequence comes from Comamonadaceae bacterium, assembly GCA_947505995.1. The sequence goes on along the minus strand of CANNNB010000105.1, from coordinate 5,289 downwards.
CCAGCAATACCGAAGACAACGCGTTCATTGGCTCTAATTTGCAAGAAGCCGTTAAAACCAGCGAACACCAAATGATTTTGGCAGCCATTCAAAACACCGAAAGCCGGATGGAAGCCGCAGCCAAGTTGGGCATTAGCCCCCGCACGCTGCGCTACAAATTGGCCAAACTTAAAGCTGAAAACGGCGCCATGGCTTGGGCCGCTTAAGGGGAACACACATGATTGAAAAAATTAATTCCCAAGGCAACATTCAGTCAATGTTGCAAACTCTGCGCTCTCATCAGTCCCAAGCGGCTGGCGGCATTGATACCGATGGCAACAAGGTTGGCGGCCTCAATGGTTTGGCAGGCTCGCAAAGCACACAAGGCCCTTCAGGCTTTGGCGACTTGGTGCGCCAAACCGTTGACAAGGTGAACGAGAACCAAATGCATGCCAGCAAAATTGCAACCTCTTACGAACGAGGCGAAGGCGTGCCCATCACCGATGTGGTGTTAAGCATGCAGAAATCGTCCTTGAGTTTTGAAGCCACCTTGCAGGTGCGCAACAAAATTCTCAAGGCTTATGAAGACATTTTGAACATGCCTGTTTAAGGCTGGCACTTAAAGATAAGACTGAGAGATTTCAAACATGGCCACGACATTAGCACCCTTCCAACCAGGTCTTGCCTCTGCGGGTACAGGCAACACAGCACTTGCCACCACGGGAGGCGGCAACACCACTTCCGGCGGCGCACTCGCCACATTCACGCCTGGCATGGACATCAATAACCAAACCGGCAACTACGGCGCAGGCGGAGCAGGCCCCATCGTTGCCATTCAGCAATTGATGAAGCAGCCCGGCGTTAAAAAAGCCATGCCCCTCATCTTGATGGGCTTGGCTGTTTTGTTGTTTGGCATTATTTACATCTGGATCAACATGCCCACCTACCGCCCCCTCATGGTGAACATGAGCGAGGCCGATCAGCAAACAGCCATGGAAGCGTTGAAGGCCAGCGAGTTCAAACCCGTAATGGACCCTTCTTCTGGCCAGATCACAGTTCCTGCCAACAAATACCACGAAGCGCGAATTTTCTTAGCTTCTAAAGGCATTCCAAAAACGGGCAACTTGGGCATGGAGTCTTTGAAAGACCAATCGGCCATGACCACCAGTCAGTTCATGGAACAAGTGCGCTACACCTCGGCCATGGAGCAAGAGTTGGCGCGTACCATCATGCAAATTGACACCATTCAGCAAGCGCGTGTGCATTTGGCCATGCCAAAGCAATCGGTGTTTGTGCGCGACCGCACACCCCCTAAGGCATCTGTCATCATTACCCCTTATGCAGGCCGTTCGGTGTCTCAGAACCAAGTTCAAGCCTTGGTTCATTTGGTAGCTTCTAGCGTGCCACTCATGACACCTGAAAACGTGGCTGTGGTAGACAACCAAGGCAAACTCATTACCGATTCCAGCTCAGCTGCTTCATTGGGTTTGACTTCAGCGCAAAGCACGCACAAACAAAAAATGGAAGATGTGTATCGCCAACGTGTGATGCAAATTTTGTCACCCATCGTGGGCGACAACAATGTGCGCTCACAAGTGAACATGGCGCTTGACTTTACCCAAACAGAAGTCACGACGGAAGATTTTGACACCCGTGAAAAAGGCCCTAAGACACGTTCTGAAGCCGTGAGTGAAGACAAAAGTGGCGCACAGGAAGCTGTAGGCATTCCAGGCACCTTGTCCAACACACCGCCACCTGCACCTTCTGTGACAACCAATTCTTCAGCTGCTACGTCTGCTGGCGCAGGCGGAGCTACAACCAGCGCCGTGTCGCGCAGCACACGCAACTTCGAACTAGACCGTTCTGTTCGCCATGTGAAAAATGCAACAGGCACTGTAGACCGCTTGAGTGTGGCCGTGCTAATCAATGAGCGTGCACCTACTGTGGGTCCCAAAAATGACAAGGGTGAACCAGGCGAGTCCAAGCCCAACCCTTACACTGATGATGAAATTGCTCGCATGCAAGAGTTGGTGCGCGGCGTGGTGGGCTACAACGAAAAGCGTGGCGACGTGGTCACTGTGGTGCAAGCCAAGTTTGAACCAGAAGTTGTTTACGACTTGAGCATTCCTTGGTACAAAGACGAGTCTTTGCAAACCTACATCAAGAGTGGTTTGTTGGGCATGATGTTCTTGGCATTCTTGTTGCTGGTCATTCGTCCTGCTGTGCTGCGCATGTTGGGCTTGCTCAAAACGCCAGCCGAGTTGGAAGCCGAAGCTGTGGCTGCAGCACTGGCTGCCGAGAAGGTTGCCATGGGCGATGGCGAGTTGTCACCTGAAGACATGAATGCCATCCAATTGGGCGAAGGCGAGACTTTGGAAGAAATCAAAGCTAAGCTTAAGCCTAAGAAATCTAGTATTTCCATGGAGATGCTGGACACTGCCAATACCTACGACGACAAGGTGGCTCTGGTGCGCATGATTGTGGCGGAAGACACATCGCGTGTGGCCAGTGTGCTCAAGAAGATGATTAAGTTAGCCTAAGGATTAACCATGGCCGAAAAAGAAATAAGCAAAAACCCAGCTGATATTGAAGCTGCAGAAAAACTGCGCGTCGAGATGTCCAATATCAGTGGTGCACAACGTGCTGCCGTATTGATGTTATTGCTGGGCGAACAACAAGCGTCTGAGATTATCAAGTTTTTAAATCCAGGCGAAGTTCAGTCTTTGGGCGGCGCCATGGTGGCGGTGTCTGATGTGTCGCAAGAAGCGGTGAACGAGATACTTGACGATTTTGTATCAACCATCAAAAAGCAATCGAGCTTGGGCTTGGGCACCACCGACTATGTCGAAAAAGTGTTCAAACGCGCTTTGGGCGACGACAAAGCTGCTTCAGTGTTAGGCCGCATCTTGCCAGGCCAAAGCACCAAAGGCCTCGAGATTTTGCAGTGGATGGACGCACGCGCCATTGCCGACATGATTAAAACCGAACACCCTCAGGTAACGGCCATTATTTTGTCAGTACTAGACCACCAAGTGGCAGCCGACGTGCTGAACTTCTTGCCCGACGAAACACGCCCAGAAATTATTCAGCGTGTGGCCAGCTTGGAAACTGTGCAGCCATCGGCCATGCAAGAACTTGAGTCCATCATGAAGTTGCAGTTCACCAACAACACCAGCTCCAAGTCCTCCAGTTTTGGCGGTATCAAGGCGGCGGCGCAAATCATGAACTCCACGAAGACAGCTTTGGAAGCGTCCATCATGAAGGGCTTGGAGAGCATCGACGCCGACTTGATGATGCGCATTCAAGACAATATGTTTACGTTCGAAAACCTCAGCGCCGTGGACAACAAAGGCATTCAGGTGCTCATGCGTGCAGTGGACAACAACCAGTTGATGATCGCCATGAAGGGCGCCAGCGAAGAGGTCAAAGCACGTTTCTTCGACAACATGTCGGAGCGTGCCCGCGGTATGTTCAAAGACGAGATGGATGCCAAAGGCCTCATGCGCTTGTCGGATGTGGAAGAAGCACAAAAACAAATTATGCGTTCAGCCCGCAAGTTATCTGACTCTGGTGAGTTGGTCTTAGGCGGAGGCGACTTTGTATAACGCATCGACTTCTGGCAAGTCCGCCAAATTGGGCTTGCCAAAAGGTGCGCCTGTATGGCAGCCCTTAAAACCGCTTAAACCTGTCGAGTTGCAAAACGCAGGGTTTGTTCAAGAAAATTATTTACGGCCCAAGTCTTCGCATTTTGCTTTGTGGACAGTTGAAGAACAACAGGCTGCTGGCAAGATTGCAGACGCCGCCGAAGAGCTCACCATCACCGATGTGGCAGACAAAAACGAAGGCGATTTTTCTGATTCAACAGGTGCCGATGGCCATGCCAATTCAGACGCCTTCTCCAGCGTTTCGCTTTCTGGCATGGATGCTGAAACCTTAGAAAAAATCAAAAAAGAAGCCTACGACCGCGGCGTCAACGATGGCAAAAAACTGCAACAAGAAGCCGCCTCACAAGAAGCAGAACAAATAGAAGCAGAAAGCTTGACGGCTTTGGCCGACAAGGCCAACCAACTCTTGGTCAACATTGAGCAAGGCGTTGCGGCTTTGAAAGAAAATCCAGCCTCATGGAACGAGCCACTCAAGCGCTTGGCATTGCATTTGGCTGAACAACTTACACTGACTGAACTGAGCATTTCTACCAGTGGTATTCAAAATATGATTGACCGCTGCATTGAAACCCTCGATGTTCAATCGGTATCCAGTGTGGTGGTAGAACTCAACCCCAATGACATGGCCTTGTTGCAAAACCACAAAGCCGCACCTGGCGAAAAAACGCACCAGTGGCGCCTAATTGCAGACACCCATTTGTTGCCAGGCAGTGTGCGCGTGCGCGCAGACGATGCCGTGGTAAGCGATCTCATTGAGCACCGCCTTGAAACGCTGGCTCAAGCCTTGTTGCAAAACACCAAGCCTTGGCAAGCTCAAACGGCTTTCCAACCAGAACGACTTGCAGCCCGCAGGGGCAAAGCCGAAACGGTTGAAGATGCATTGCCACGAAATACCAACTCTAGGTTTGCACCAGCAGAAGCTATTGATACAGCAGAAGATATTGTTGAACTGTCACCTTCATCTGTTGCTGAATTTGCAGAGCCTCTGAATTTGTCGTCATTGAATTTGCCTGATTTGGACTTGACTGAGTCAAATCCAAAGGCAGATGAAGACAAGGCTGGGGAATCGCATGACTAATTTTGCAGCTGAAGTTGCCCGCAGCATGTCGCTTGCACGGGCTTCCAGCCCAGAGCGCTGCGGCACCTTGGTACGCTTGGTAGGCCTTCGCATGGAAGCACGAGGCATCATGGCGCCTGTGGGGTCTAGCTGCGAAGTCATTGGTCAAGATGGCCACAAAATTGAAGCTGAAGTTGTAGGCTTCAACGACAAAACTTTGTACCTCATGCCGCTCACTGAACCTGTGGGCATTGGCCCTGGCGCTTCGGTGCGAATGGCATATGACTTGGGCACAGCATGCTTAGGCCCAGAACTTTTAGGCCGCGTCATCGATGGTCGTGGCGAGCCTTTAGATGGCAAACCTAAGCCTGCATGCAAAGCGCGATTGAGTTTGTTGGGCTTGCCCATCAACCCCATGGAGCGTGGCCCCATCGACAGCGTGCTCGATGTAGGCGTTAAAGCCATTAACGGTTTATTGACATTGGGCCGAGGTCAACGTGTGGGCTTGGTGGCTGGCTCTGGTGTGGGCAAGAGTGTGCTCTTGGGCATGATGACCCGCTTTACCAAAGCCGATGTGGTGGTCATTGG
>CANNNB010000104.1 GCA_947505995.1 Comamonadaceae bacterium | reverse complement strand
GTGCTGTGGGTGGGGTCGAAGCTGCTGCAGTTGTACAAGCAAGTGGGGCCCCAAGTGGAAACACAGCACTGCTGGACGCTACCTTGGCAATTGCCCAAACAACACAGAATCCGACTCTTCCCGAAACGAATTTGCAAGCCGGTGCAACGACTGAGCCCGTAGCCATTGACGCATCTACTTTGGTTGCAGTGGTTCAAACATCAACACCATCACAAGTTACCAGTTCAAGTGCGACACAAGAGAAATCTGCTTTAGGTCAGGCTCAACCCGTTGAAACTTCAGGTGCATCCAAGCAAACTTCCAGTTCAATGTTGTCGAATGGACAACTTAGCGCTGAAGCAGTTCAAGTTGAATCGAACAGCACCCTCCCAGCGCCTGCAGAATCAGTGCTTGCAAAGCCACAGGCCCTGATCACTGCAAGCATTGCGACGGTGGCCTTGAATTCAGAGACATCTGCATATGCTGGTCCGAAAAGTGATGTAGCAAGGCCGGGTGATGTGGGGTCGGCCAATCCAGCACAAGCAGGCAATGCGATTCAGCTGATTGAAGCTACCCAGTTACCAGCCAAAGGCATATCTGGCGCGACGCCACAAGAAAATGTTCAATTTAACCCACAAGGCAGCGATGACTTAAGTGGGCTACAAACTAAAGCATTGCTGAGTGATTTAAAGGGCCAGCCAATGCCTGTGGCAGAGGCTGAATTAAATCAAGAAACATCATTTAAATTTGACGCAAAGTTAGGGGCCTCATTGCCCAACGAAGCAGTGGCTCTAAAGGCGAAACTTCTGACGCCGGTCTCTTTGGGCGGCGTAGAGGGCGCAGCAGTACCTGTGTCGCTGTCGGCGCCAGCTCCGATCAATGGCACAGTTGTTCAAAATCAGGTAGTTGTCTCCACTGATGCGGTTGTGGTTTCTAAGGTGCAGTCCTCGCCAGATAGTAATTTAGTAGTGCTTGAATCTGAGGTTCAAACAACCACAATTACTAGCACTGTGGGTCAAGCAGGCATAACACCTGTCATTCAAAAATCGGCTGCCACTTCAAGCAGAATTCAAACGGTCAATTCAACGGAGGGCTTGGTTGCAAGCCGCCAAGCGAATACCGAATCTGACGTCACATTGGATGATGAAACTCTCTCTGAAATGGCCGAGGAATTGGACGTCAAACCATTGGGCAGTGTGACTACAGCTTCCGGTGCCAGTGCTTCTCGATTGAGTCAATCTTCTAGTGATAGTGCATCCGCCAATGAAGCGGACCCCCAAAATGGCTTGGCTGCAGCTGTTTTGAGTATCCAGCAAGTTGCTGCTGAAAATGCGCAATCTTCAGCAGCTCAAGCAGAGTCAGTTCAGCCCGCAGCTAAGGGCTTTAGTGATGTGTCCTCTACCTTTGTCAGCACCCTTGTTGGAGGCCCGCAGCGTCCTATTACTACCGTGATGGATTGGGTTGCTTTAAAACCCCAAGAGCCTCCTCGCCCTGTTGTGCCGCACGAACTGCGCCTAGATGCTGGCGCTGTGCAAGTAGAAATTCAGCGCATGGTGAAGCAGGGCGGCGGTCATGTGGTGATGGAACTTACACCCCCAGATCAAAGCAAGTTCACCATCGAATTGAAGTTAGACGACAAAGGCGGTGCTTATTTGCGTGTAGAAGGCGCAAGTGACTCTACCAAAACCCGGTTGGAACAAAGTGCGCCGCAACTGCAAGAACAATTCCAAGAAATGGGCTTGAATTTACAATTGGACATGCGTCAAAATCGTGACTCTTCCTCTTCCGCTGCCTCTGAATGGGTGGGCAATGAGTCAGAATCAATCAATGGTCAACCGCAACAAGCAACACCTCAAGCCACTCGCGCTGTGGCGGCTGAACGTGCCCGCAAAAACAATGGCGGCCAAGTTTATCTCTATGCTTGATAGATCGAAAACATGAACAAACCATCCGCAACCCAGCAATTTCCATTTGCGACGGGCGCCTTTATGGGCGTTGACTGGAACCGTGAGCAAGTGGAGTCATTGCACATGCAGTTTTTGGCGCAATGGCGGCAGTCCTTGTCGGCTTTGGTGCCAGCCGTGGTTCAAATTCGAGCAGGCGATTTTCAGCTCAAAAGCTATCAACAATACTTGCAAGATGTGCCTGCCCAAGCAGATATTCAGGTTTTTGAAATTGATGCCCTGCAGTCTTTGTGTGCTTGGAGTTTCGACAGTCGCTGGGTTACAACCGCGGTTGATTGTGTCTTCGGTGGAGCTGGCCGCATTCCCGTCAGAGATTTGCCGCGCCGTGTCACTCACATTGAGTTGGGTGTGCGCCAACGCTTGGTCGAGTCTTTGGCCACAGCCTACGAGTCTGCTTGGCAAGCGGTCTATCCCATACGCCTAAAAAACTTGAGGCAAGAGCAGCAGATGTCTTCATTGCGACTGACATCGCCGCAAGAGGTGGTGCTGCACGCTCAATTTGTCATTTCCTTTAACCGCGTTGAACTTGAGGTTAATTTGTGCATGCCAAGCAGGGCGCTAGAAAGCTTGAAGCCGACTTCTTCTGAAAACGAAAGCGATGGGTCTTCTCACCCAGTGGCTTGGAGCAGAAGCTTGCAACATCAGTTGCATTCAACCCCTGTTGATGCGGTGGCTGTGCTGTGTGAAAAAGAACTGACTGTTGCACAGCTTTTGTCATTGTCTATTGGCCAAGTTTTGCCCATCGAGTTATCTGAGCCTGTTCGTTTTATGGTGGACGGCGTGAGCATGTTGAGCGGTCGCTATGGCGTTCGCAACGGCAACTATGCGCTCAAGGTAGAGCACATCAATGAACAACATGCTTTTCATGAGTCGGCACCCAGCACCACGACCGATTCACACAGCCCAGAGTTGTTTACACCCACTCCTGTCGTACCAGATCAGGCTAAGGCTGACTTGTCCTCAGCGGCGCAGGCCATGAACCAATTGGCCGATCAAATTCAAAAAAATGAGGGAGCCCAGTAATGGACGAACTTTCAAACTTAAGCGGCAATACGCCGGCTGACGACCTAACTCGCTGGCTCAAAAACGCCCCCGCCACAGGCGTGGTGCAAAAAGCCACCTTTGACAACTTAGAAGCCACCGAGTCCGCAGACCCTAGCATTCGCGATGTGGGCATGATCATGGACCTGCCTGTCAAGGTGATGGTGGAGCTGGGACGCACCAAAATGTCCATTGGCGAGTTATTGGCTTTGCACAAGGGATCGGTCATTGAGCTCAATGTCCATGCGGGAGATCCACTAGATTTGGTGGTCAATGGGTGCTTGATTGCCCAGGGAGAAGTCGTTATCGTGAACGATCGTTATGGTATCCGTCTGACTGATATCATTTCACCTTCGGAACGATTGCGAAAAACCCACCGGTAACCTATGAAATTTCACGCACGCACCTTAGTTGGAACCCTTTTCGGAATTTTCATTTGGAGCGTGCAGGCCCAGACAGCAGCACCTTTTAGCAGTGCTGCGCAAGCGCCGACCAGTTCTTCCTCGGTGTGGGGTAGTGCCTGGTTAGGCTTGGTCACCTTGTCTATGTTGGTGGTGCTGGTGGCCGTGGTGGTCTGGCTTTACCGCAGGGGCACACAGGGCTCTGCCACAGGCGGGCAAATTCAACTTTTGGCAGCGTTTCCCGTAGGACCCCGAGAGCGCTTGCTGGTGGTTCGCATGGGCGATCGAATTATGGCTTTGGGACATACGCCCAGCCAAATTAGCTACCTGACAGAACTGGAAAGCTTTGAGCCCACCTTGGGCAATGGCGCTTTGCCTGCTGGCTTTGCAGGCCAATTGCAATCCCTGCTTTCTGGAAAGACCAACGCATGACCTTCAAGTCATTCATGGCATCGAATGGGTTCAAAGGCTTATTGGCCCTAGCGTTGTTGTTGTTCGGCGGTTGGGCGGTGGCTCAAAACCTTCCCTTGGTTACAGCAACCTCTTCCAAAGCAGGCACTGTTTACGCAGTGCCGGTTCAAACGCTACTAGCCCTCACGGCGCTTTCTTTCTTGCCAGCTGCGCTCATGCTCATGACCAGCTTCATTCGCATTTTGATTGTCTTCTCCATGCTCAGGCAGGCCCTAGGTTTGCAAAGCATGCCGCCCAATTTGGTGTTGATTGGCTTGGCCGTATTTCTCACGCTGTTTGTCATGAACCCTGTTTTCATGGCCATGTACAACGATGCCTATTTGCCTTTGGCCAGCGGCAAAATAGGCTTTGAAGAAGCGGTCACCCTTGGCACAGAACCCTTGAAGCAATTCATGCTCTCGCAAACCAATAAAGATGATTTGAATCTTTTTGTGCGGCTGTGGGGCCAACCTATTCAAACGCGCGCCGACGTGCCCATGACGCTTTTGATTCCTGCCTTTGCTGTGTCTGAAATCAAAACAGGTTTCTTGTTTGGCTTCCTCATTTACTTGCCCTTCTTGGCCATTGATTTTGCTGTGGCCAGCATCCTGACGTCTCTGGGTATGGTCATGGTTTCGCCCATGATGTTCTCTTTGCCATTGAAGTTAGTGGTGTTCGCTTTGGCCGATGGCTGGTCTTTGCTGGCAGCTTCTTTGGTCAACAGTTTCAAGGTAACCTGACATGGATTCAGGCTTCGTCATTGAAGTGACCTTCAAAGCCCTCTGGATGGCTTTTGTATTAAGCGGGCCGGTGCTTATTGCGCTGCTGGTTGTAGGTTTGGTCATTGGTATTTTGCAAGCGGCCACTTCTGTGAATGAAAGCTCAGTGGCTTTCATACCCAAGCTTCTTGTCATTGCCTTGGTGCTCTTGGTGGCGGGGCCCGTGAGCCTGGCCTTGTTTGTTGATTACCTGAGAGAGGTGATCATGGAACTGCCAGACATTTTGCGCTAACGCTTATGCTGCCCATCAACCCAGATTGGATGACGCAGACAATCACGGTCTGGATGCTCATTTCTGTTCGCTTGCTAGGCTGCTTTCTGGCCATGCCGCTGTTTGCTTTCCGAGCTGCGCCCTTAAGGTTAAGAGTTTTACTGGCCTTGGTGCTGTCTTTTTCATTGCTGCCGTTGGTTCAAAAAAACTTACCCGAGCTATCGACACTTCCTCCTGGCTATGCGCTGGTTTTTGTAGAGTTGGCCATTGGCTTGGCATCGGGTTGGATGATTCGGGTGGGCCTGACAGCAGTCGATATGCTGGCCGATGTGTTGTCGCAGCAATCGGGTTTGAGCTTTGCCGCCACATTGCAGCATGACCCTAATTTGGCATCAGGTTTGGTGGGTGAATTGCTGGGGATGCTGACGTTGGCCCTGGCGTTTTCACTCAATGTGCATTTGGTCATGCTTGAAGTTTTGATTCAAAGCTTCATGGTGTTGCCATTGGGTACTTGGCCTGCGGCTTGGCATTGGGGCTCGGTGTTGGTGTTGTTTCAAGAGGCCTTTGCGTTGGGCCTTATTCTGGCACTGCCCGCTATTGTGATTTATTTCTTATTCAACATGACCCAAGCCGTCTTGGCGCGGGTGAGCCCCCAAATGAATTTGTTTTCGGTGGGCTTTGCCATCATGATTCCGGTGGTTTTTTTGGTGCTCACCTTGCTGCTGCCATCTTTTGGCGATTTGGTTCAACGGGCCTTGGAGTCTCCCTTCGAGCTCATTCGCGCAGGCATGTTGGTTAAACCCTAGCTTCAATCTCGGGCAATGTGCCAATTTCTGGCAGTGGCAGTTCTTGCGACCCTGTAGCTTGCTTCAATTCATAGGCCCAGGCCAATACTTTGGCCACCGCCTCAAACAAAGTAGCGGGAATAGGCTCTCCCACTTTCAAATGCCGGTGCAACAGTCTGGCCAAAGGCGGTATGCGGGCAATGGGCACCTGATTCTCACGCGCCAAAGTTTGAATGAAGAGCGCTACTTCGTCCACGCCCTTGGCGACGACGATGGGGGCGCGCATTTTTTCAGGGTCGTAGCGCAGAGCCACCGAGTAGTGGTCTGGATTGGCCAGTACCACATCGGCTTTTTCAATGGCAGACATCATGCGTGAGTTTGCAATTTGCCTCTGTCGCTGTCGTAATCTGTTGCGCAATTCTGGCGAGCCTTCGCTCTCCTTCATCTCTTGCTTCATTTCCTCTGGGCTCATGCGCATGCGCTTTTGGAAGTTGAACCATTGAATGACCACATCTACGCCGGCCACCACCACAATGGGCATGAGCAAAAGGAGCAAGCCGGTTTCTATCAGCCCCACACTGTTAAAAAGCGCTTGCTTGAAGTCTTGGTGTGCCAAAACACTCAAACTGCTGAACAGACTGACGACATAGGTCACACCCACACCAAAAATCACAATCACTTTAAGTATGTTCTTTAGAACCTCGGTGAGGGTTTGGGTAGAAAAAATTCGCCCAAAACCTGCAATGGGGTCTAGTCGATCGGGGTTCATTTTGAAAGCCCATACAGGCCTGAACTTCACCAAGGCCAAAGGGGCCAGGGAAGTGACAAACCAGAGCGGCACGATGATAGCCAGTACCCACAAGAAGCTTTTCATCAGGGGGCCTGCAGCCCACACGAACAGATGGTCTTGCCAGTCTTGGCTGGAGTCAAAGGTAAGCCCCGCTTTGACCAAGGCCACCAAGCCACTCATGAGTGCGCTGCCTGCGCTTAAAAGAAACGCTGTGAAGAGCACCAAGACAATGAGGGTGGTGAGGTCGCGCGATTGTGCAAATTGACCTTCATCGCGTGCACGTTCAAGCCGCCGCTCCGTCGGGTCTAGTTGCCGTTCTTCGCTGGTGTCTGCAGATTCAGCCAATTTTGCTTGTGTGGTTGGTTGTGCTCAAACTCTAAAAGCGCAATGGATTAGCCCGGCATAAATTTCCAACTATCTACGGAGGAGGCCTGCAAATTTTGCCGCGAAAAACGCATATCGCTTTCATTTCAGCCATTTGTACCACTTAAATGGCTCAAAAGGGGCTTCTGCAATGGTTTTGAGGGTTGGCACGGGGTTTGCGAAGGTATCTCCAAACAACTTTTGTAGGACCGGATTTAAAAGTGAACACCGTACCCCGTTATGACCCACTAGCTTTTGGTGAGACTGCGCTCAAACTGCGCACCTATCGCCATGAAGTCTTGAGCTCAAACCTGGTGAACGCAGACACGCCTAACTACAAAGCGCGTGACATTGACTTTCCTTCCGTGCTGGCTGCCCGCTTGGCGGGGCAAACCGATCCTACTTCCTTGGGCCTAGACCTGACCCATGTAGCGCACATCGCTGTGCCCATTCGTGTGGGTGGCCCTAACAAAATGTTCCGTGTACCTGTTCAGCCTTCGGTCGATGGCAACACGGTAGATCCTGACATTGAACGCGGTCACTTTGTAAAGAACTCATTTTTCACTGAAAGTGCATTGAGCTTCTTGGGCTCCACATTGCGGACACGCTTGTCTGCCATTACAGGACAACCCACATGAGCTTACTAGGTACTTTTGATGTGGGCACAACTGGTTTGGTGGCGCAGTCTTTGCGCTTGAACCTGATTGCTTCCAATGTGGCCAATGCAGAAACTGCTGTAAGCGCAGATGGCAAGCCCTATCGTGCGCGTCATGTGGTGTTTCAAGCTGAACCCCGTAATGGCCATGCAGGGCAAGGCGTGAAAGTAGCACGCATAGTGGAAAGCGATGCAGCTCCGCGCATGGAATACCGACCCGGCCACCCCCTGGCCAACGCACAAGGTTATGTGGTCATGCCCAATGTGAACCCTGCTGAGCAAATGGTGGACATGGTGTCTGCCTCACGTGCTTATCAGTTCAATGTGGAAATGATGAACACCACCAAGCAATTGATGCTCAAAACGCTTGATCTTGGTAAGTAAAGGAAACCCAAATGTCTACCAGTGTTAGCAATATTCCAATTTATGACCCTACCAAGCCGCCTGCTGCTGCTAGTAGCAATGGCACATCAGCTAAAGACCTGTCGCAAAACTTCTTAAGGATGCTGACAGTGCAATTGCAAAACCAGGACCCATTGAGCCCGATGGACAACGCCGCCATGACTGCGCAATTG
>CANNNB010000103.1 GCA_947505995.1 Comamonadaceae bacterium | reverse complement strand
GATTTGTTGTATCAAAATATTCGAAGTGCTGGGCTGACTGAAAACTCAGGAACTAGTGCTCTTGGTGATGAAACATTTGTCCCGGCGGGACTTCAAGCGGGAAATGGTTCCAGAATTGTTGCTACTCAGCGGGTCAACAGTGCGGGTTCACTTCTGCAAAGTTCTAATCCCTTGGACATGGCAATTAATGGCAATGGTTACTTTGCAGTTCAAACTGGGAGTGGTACTTCATACACTCGCGCAGGTAACTTTATGCGCAGCCAAACTGGAAATATTGTGACACCATCAGGCAGTACTTTGCTTGATAACACTGGTGCAGCCATCAACATTCCAGGAACGGCAACTGATATTGTCATCGGTACCGATGGCACGGTGACCTATTATGTTGGTGTGAATACACCAGCTGTTGTGAAGCCAAACAAAATTGCAATGGTTAATTTTACAAATCCTGCAGGTTTGTCTTCGGTGGGTGGCGGTTTGTATTTCCCTACTGCATCATCAGGCGCAGCTATTTCAGTACCACCTGGCCAATCTGGCGCCGGTCAGCCAGGCTACGGTTCAATCAGCCAGTACTACACCGAGCAATCTAACGTCAATGTCGCAGAAGAATTGGTTTCGTTAATCGCTGCACAACGTGCTTACGAAATCACAGCCAAATCAGTTTCTGCATCAGATCAAATCCTTCCAAAGTTAGGACAACTGTAATGAAAAAATTTGCATTGATCCTAATCACGCTCGCAGCGTTGGCGGGCTGTGCTGAATTGCCATCAGCTAGCAAACAGTCTTTGTTAAACAGCGAAACAACAATTCGCCCTCAACCCCAAGTAGCTGTAGTTACAAGTCGAGGTTCTTTGGTGCCTGCGGCTCAGGTTAATGCTACCCCTTACCGTGGTTTGTTTGAAGACCGCCGCGCTGTTCGAGTTGGCGATACCCTCACTGTTTTGTTGAACGAAACTACCCGCGCAAGCAAGGATGGCGGTATCGTTGCAAGTCGTAATTCGTCAAATAGCGTCAACATGGGACTTAATGCCGTCAGAAATCAAACAGGCACGTCCCCTCGCACTTCTTCTAATTTGCTTCTTTCCGGTGGATTGAACAACGATGGCACAAGCAAGTTTGATAGCAAAGCAGGTTCCTCAGCCTCTAATCAATTTAGCGGCACCATTACTGTGACAGTTTTGGAAGTATTGCCCAATGGCAATTTGAGTGTAGGCGGTGAAAAAAGATTGGCTGTGGGTAACGAAGAAGAGGTCATTCGCTTTGGCGGCATCGTCTCACCCGTCAACTTGCAAGGCAACACCATCTTGTCTTCTCAAGTGGCCGATGCGCGCATTGAGTATCGCGGTGCGGGCATTACCGATGAAGTGAAGAACCCAGGCTGGTTAACCAAATTGTTTGTTCGCTATTCACCCAATTGAGGTTGAGATCATGAAAACCAGTCTGTGTTTTAAATTTGTATTGGTGATGCTGATGGTATTCAGCGCAGGCGCAGGGTTTGCAGAACGACTCAAAGACATGGCCGTCGTTTCTGGCCAACGCCCTAATCAGCTCATTGGATACGGTTTGGTTGTGGGCCTAGATGGAACTGGTGATGGCGCTGGGGCTAACCCAGTGACAGGTCAGACCATTACAACCATGCTCAATTCATTGGGTGTTTCTATTCCGCCTGGTATCAGTCTTCAAGCCAACAATGCAGCAGCCGTGATGGTGACTGCTGAATTGGCCGCATTGGCCCGTCCTGGGCAGGCCATGGACGTTACCGTTTCCTCTTTGGCTAATGCCCGCAGTTTGCGAGGTGGTACGTTGCTTATGACACCTTTGCGCGCTGCCAATGGCCAAGTTTATGGACAGGCACAAGGCTCTTTGGTCATTCCTGGTGCTTCAGCATCTACTTACTTATCAAGAACCAGTATCAATCATTTGTCATCGGGCCGTATTCCTGGAGGTGCTATTGTTGAACAAGCTGCACCAGAGGCTGACATGAATCCTTTGGTTGAGTTTAATTTTCACAAGGCAGATTATGTTCAAACCAAGCGTGCTACAGAGGCCATGGAGAGAGTCTTAGGCGCAGCTGATGTTCTGCCCATAGACGCCCGAACTGTGGCTGTTCGTGTGCCTACAGACCGGACCCAGCGCATGAATGTGATGGCGCAGCTTCTTGAATTGGATGTTCAAACATCCATGGATTTGGCCAAAGTGGTTGTGAATGCGCGCACTGGCTCCGTGGTGGTCAACCAATCTGTGCGATTGGCACCATTTGCTGTAACACATGGCAACCTGACCATTCGTGTGCAAGCTACCAATCAAGTGGTGCAACCCCCATTGCTGTCTCGTGGGCGTCCTATGAACCAGCGCAACGACCGCGTTAGCATTGATCAGGGTCCATCGGGCCAAATGATTCAAGTAGACGAGGGCGCATCACTTGAACAAGTTGTACGCGCCATCAATATGCTAGGTGCCACCCCGCAAGACCTGATGTCTATATTGCAAGCTATGAAATCGGCCGGTGCATTGCGGGCCGAATTGGAAGTGATGTGATATGGCTGATCTTGTGACTTCCGGCCTGCTATCTACCAAACCGTTGACGGTACCTGTTGCCGACTCGGATCAAGTTAAAAAAATCAAGCAGAGTGCACAAGACTTTGAGGCTGTGCTTTTGCGTCAAATGTTGAAAGAAATTCGTTCTTCTGCATTGGCCGAAACCAATAAGGGCAGCAATTCCACTTACTTAGACATGGCGGATGAGCAGATGGCCAACCAGTTGGCATCTCAAGGTGGCTTTGGTTTTGGCAAAGCCATGGCCGACCAAATGCTCAAGCAGGTACAAGCCGCCAAGTTAATCACTTCGGGCGCCAATACCGTAAAGCAATAAGTAACCCTGCCAAATTGATATAACGGACCCTTAAAGTGAGATCAGCCGCCCTTTTCGATAGCGCCATGGCCGGCCTGCAATCTGCGCAGGCGGGCATGATGGTGACGTCGCAAAACGTAACGGGCTCTTCCGTGGAGGGGTATGTCCGGCGCACCTCCAATCCCCGTATCAATGGCATGTCGCCCACGTCGCTTGACCTGAGCGGTACTTCCTTTGCAGTTGAAGGCTTTAGCCGTTACTTTGACAGCTTGCTACAAGGGCAGGTGCTGTCCCAACAAAGTAAAACCACCTACACCCAAACATTGGTCCAGGCGGTCACTCCCCTTGACGCCATGTTGACCGATCCAGCCACTTCTTTGACGGCTGCTTTGGGAAACTTTTTCAATGCAGCGGGCTCGATTGCCAATGAGCCCAATAATTTTGCCTATCAACAAAGCCTCATTGGTACAGCAAGGCAAGTGGCCGATCGCATCAGAGGCATGGCGGAGGTGGTGGGTCAGATTTCAAGCAATGCATCAACGGCCCTTGCCGATGTATTGAACCAAGCCAATACCTTAACGCCTCAGTTGGCTTCTGTGAATGCCAAGATTAGATCGGCTACCACGCCTGGCCTTGCTTATCCATCCGCAGACTTACTAGACGAGCGTGATCGCATTGTGGCTAAGCTACAAGACTTGGTCGGGGGTAGTACGCTCATCAATCAAGATGGCACGGCAAGCTACTTGGTGAGCGGACAGCACTTGGTGGATCGAGAGATTGCCAACAGTTTTGCAAACGATACAGGCACAACGCCAATACGGACTGATATACCTTTGACGGGATTGAGATTAAAGGTTGCATCTCAAGACCCTCGTAATCCAGTTTTGGTTCCGATCGTTTTGAATGCGGTGCAACAACGCGCAAGCAATGGCACACCTTTGCTAGATGCAAATGGAAATTCACTCATGTTGCCAGGACAGAGCGTTCTACAAGACGGCAAGGCCGGCGCCTATATTCATCTCATCCAAAATTTTGTTCCAACTGTTCAAAAAAGTATAAATCTTTTGGCAGCTCAATTGGTTAGGCAAGTTAATACGGCAGTGAGTGCAGCTAACGGCGCAATTGCCCCTATTTTTGGATTTAAGTCAACTTCAGCAGGCGGCGCACCCCTTACGAGTGGTGCTCTGTTAGATGGGTTATTCAAACCTTCTGGAACAGGTGCAGATTCAACCTATGCCGAAATTGTAGAAGCCGCTAACCCAAATAGTCGCAATTACAAAACATCTGTTGATACCAATCTCAGCCGACCTAATTTTGATGCTCGACTATTTACGGTTGTGGGTACTTTTGATGTTTCGCAGTTCACTAATTTGGATGCTACTGCTACGGCTTATTTGGAAGGTTTGCGTGGAAAATTCTCTTCGCCCCTCACATTCATCACAAGCAGCATCGCCACCACAGTGGCCACATGGAAAAACGACAACAAAGCCAATGAGGCACTGCAGAAAACCTTGAATGACCAAAAGTCGGCCATCACAGGTGTGAATTTGGACGAAGAAGCGGCTAACTTGGTCAAGTATCAACAGCTGTACAACGCCTCCAGTAAATTAATTCAAACAGGCCGCCAAATGTTTGATACCTTGTTGGGCATGTTGTCCAGTTAACGAGCGAGATCTTCAATCATGAGAATTAGCAGCCAACAGGTATTTGACAGTAGCGTTCAGTCTATGCAGCAGCACACATCCGATGTGGTGGAGGCGCAGCGCCAAATTTCTTCAGGTCAAAAATACCGTTTGGCTTCTGACAACGCGTTGGCGGCTGGCCTTGGTGTTCAAATAGCATGGGACAAATCTCAGTTTGCCATGTTCAAGGTCAATCAAGACCATGTCAATGCATCGCTTTCGTCTACTGATGCGCAGCTCAACAGCATTAACATTGCATTGACCAAATTTCAACAAATGATGGTTCAAGGCCGAAATGATCCTCTGGGCTCAGACAACCGAAAACTATTAGGCCAACAAGCGCTAGCATTGAAAAATGCGGTTTCTCAGTTTGCAAATGCCAAAGATGCCAATGGACAAAACATATTTCGGGCTGAGCCTGTTTCTACGGTCCTCATTGCGCCAAGTGTCAGCCTAGAAACTGCGCTTAGCTTTAACGAAGTGATGGTAACGGGGCAAAACGTGCTCACCGTAATGGGCGGAATTCAGACTACTTTGGCTGCAGGCAATGCGCCAAGCGATGCGGACATGGCCAACATGCAGGCAGTCTTGACCCAAGTTATACGCGCACAAGTTAAAACTGGCTTACTACAAAATCAACTGGATGCCGCCACAGAATCTGCCGAAGTTCAAAAAACCAATGTAGAGTTGCAAAGAAGTAACTTGCTCGACACAGATTTAGCCACGGCCACTGCCAGTTTGGTAAAGTCCAATGCATTACTGCAGGCCGCTCAATCCATCATGACCAAACTTGACGTTAACACGTTGTTTCAAAAATTATGAACATCCCAATTGGTTGGCTTATAGCCTTAGGTACTGCGTTTGGCGGATTTTATTGGCTGGGTGGAGAACTCAATAACCTCTGGGTGCCGGAGGAGTATTTGATTATTTTTGGTGCTGGTTTAGGCACCTTAATTGCTTCCAATAAATGGCGTAATCTTAAAAACTTGTTCAAGGCTTTTGGTCGTATTTTTGTGCGATCAGAATCTAATAAAACTGCCAATCTGGCACTTTTGTGCCTCATGTTTGAATTGCTTCAAAAAATCAAACGCAATGGGTCACTTTCAATCGAGGCAGACATTACAACGCCTGCCGCCAGTTCTTTGTTCGCCAAATACCCAGCTGTTTTAAAACAAAAACGGTTACTGGAATTCATTACCGACTACTTTCGCATGATGATGGATGGGTCTGTTACATTGAATCAATTAGAAACAGTCATGGCGCAAGAAATTGAAGTCATGAATCAGGAGTCACTGGAGCCCTCAGACTCCATGGTGACCTTGGCCGACAGCATGCCAGCATTTGGTATTGTGGCCGCCATTGTGGGCGTGATCCAAACACTGGCGTCAATCAAACTGGGTAAGTCGCCTGGTGAAATTGGTTCAAGCATTGCTGCTGCCCTCACAGGTACATTGTTTGGTGTGTTTAGCGCTTACGCTTTGTTTGCGCCTATTGCTCGCGTACTTGAGCAAAATGCGGCGTCAGATGTCAAGCCATATGAGGCTGTCAAAGAAATTCTAATTGCTTACTATAGTAATTTTTCTCCATTGGTGGCGGTTGAATATGGCCGCAAAGTTCTCTTTACAGACCAGCGACCAAGCATGACAGAACTCGAGGCTGGCGTCTTGTCTACATCTGGAACCAGTCTGCGCGGTTAATTAGCAAATGGCCACTACCAAAATTGAGTCGGTTGTAAGGCGTGGTCGTCCACCCAAAAAGGCGCGCCGAGAAGCTACACATGGCAATTGGAAGTTGGTTTATGCCGATTTCGTCACAGTGCTCATGGCTTTCTTTATTGTGGTTTGGATCTTGCTGTTTGATTTGGTGTCTGAACGAGAAAAGTTTGACAAGACCTGCTTAGATCCGCTGAATGCAGCGCTCCAAAAACAGATCAGTGACGATCAAGTTTTACAGGCAGGTACAAATCCATTGCAAATTGAATATTCTCAAGAAGGGTTGAGAGTGACTTTGTTGGATACCAGGGAACCTATGTTCCAACGAGGCGGAACTTCTTTGTCAGATTTTGCGAAAAAGCAATTTCAAAAAATTGCATCTGTAGTCGACATGTGCCCAACTCATAAGTTGAAAATTGAAGGGTATACCGACTCTACGCCTTATTCGGGTGGAGCATCTGGCTATAGCAATTGGGAGCTTTCAGGGGAGCGCGCCAACGCAGCTCGCAGAGAGCTGGTTACTCAAAAGGTATCTATTGATCGCATTGCGCAGGTTATTGGCTACGGAGACAGCGTGCCAACCTTGCCCGATGACCCCACCAATGCCATTAACCGAAGAATCTCCATCACCATCTTGCCGCCTTTGAAGGTCAAGCGTGACTTAATGATGAATGATAAAGAGTGAGCTTCAGGTGTCAGGTCATCCGTCCTATGGCGCAGCTGACAAAAGACTTGGCATTGGTAATGCCAGCCGCAAGACCCGCCACTGAGCCTTTTTCGGGGTAGCCCATTGATTTGAGCTTGTCAATGACGAGCTGCTTGATGGACTCTTCGCCTTATTTAACTCATCAAATGGTTATCATATGATTTGAATCAAGATTTCAACATCACCCCGTTCCTCAAACTATCCTGTTACGCCTATGAGCCTCAAAATAGTTGTCTATTCCAAGTCTGCCTGCCCCCAATGCGAGTCAGCCAAAATGATTCTCAAGTCCAAATCCTTGGCCTACGAAGAAATCAAAATTGACGACGAAGCCGAGCGCATGGCTTTCTATGAAAAGTGTGGGCCATCCGTGCGCCAAATGCCACAGGTTTTCATCAACGATCAGCGTGTAGGTGGCTTGGCTGGTTTGCAGGCGGCTTTGGCGCAAATGGCTGAATGATGTGATCGAAGCGCAAGTTCAGAACATGCTCCTGCACGCCGTCGTGATTTAGTCTTTTTTCTGCAGCTTGTCTTGGGTGTTCAGATCAAAGTCACTTGCATCGTGGCGTTCGTGCAGTTGAGTTTCTAAGGGCCCCATCACACGGTTGACCATGCGACCTCTTTGAACAGCAGGTCGAGCTTCTATTTCATCGGCCCAGCGAATCACGTGTGTGTATTCGTGAACTTGTAAAAATTCACCTGAATCGTAGCGATCACCTTTGGCCAAGCTGCCATACCAAGGCCAAATGGCCATGTCGGCAATGGTGTAATCGTCACCACCTACAAATCGGTTGCTGGCAAGCCGTTGATTCAAGACATCGAGTTCACGCTTCACTTCCATGGCAAAGCGATCAATGGCGTATTCAATTTTGGTGGGCGCATAAGCGTAGAAATGACCGAAACCGCCACCTAGGTAAGGCGCACTGCCCATTTGCCACATGAGCCAAGACATGCACTCGGTGCGTTTGGCAATGTCGGTGGGCAAAAAGGCTTTGAATTTTTCGGCCAAATAGAAAAGGATAGAACCCGATTCAAACACGCGCTGTGGTTCTGGCGTGCTGTAGTCCAGCAGCGCTGGAATTTTGGAGTTTGGAT
>CANNNB010000102.1 GCA_947505995.1 Comamonadaceae bacterium | reverse complement strand
CGAATTATCACCAGAAAATACCCAGACAGCTTCTGCAACACTGTCAGTGAAAGCCGCATCATGAGCATCGAAATTAGAAACGTCCATAAACAGTTTGGCAATTTTCACGCACTGCGTGATGTGAGCCTTGACATTGAATCTGGCGAATTGGTGGCCTTACTTGGTCCTTCGGGCTGCGGCAAAACTACTTTGCTGCGCATCATTGCTGGCTTGGAAACTGCCGACACGGGAACGATAGCCTTCAGCGGCGAAGACACCACCCACGTGCATGTGCGCGAGCGCCAAGTGGGTTTTGTGTTTCAACACTATGCTTTGTTTCGTCACATGACGGTGTTTGAAAACGTGGCTTTTGGCCTGCGCATGAAGCCGCGCAATCAGCGCCCAACCGATGCGCTGATTAAACAAAAAGTACATGACCTGTTGAATCTGGTGCAGCTCGATTGGCTGGCCGATCGCTATCCTTCGCAACTCTCAGGGGGGCAGCGTCAGCGCATTGCCTTGGCGCGTGCTTTGGCTGTAGAACCTAAAGTGTTGTTGCTCGATGAGCCCTTTGGCGCACTCGATGCCAAAGTACGCAAAGAGCTTCGTCGCTGGCTGCGACGTCTGCACGACGATTTGCATGTCACCAGCATTTTTGTCACGCACGACCAAGAAGAAGCATTGGAAGTGGCCGACCGCGTGGTGCTCATGAACAGCGGCCGTGTAGAGCAAATTGGCTCTCCGCAACAAGTGTGGGACCATCCCGCCAGTCCCTTTGTGTATGGCTTCTTGGGCGATGTGAATCTGTTTCATGGTCGCGCCCACGAAGGCGAAATGCTGATTGGTGGCGACAATGCCGTTAGCTTGAACAGCCCCGAACACCAGCATGTGCAAGACAGCAAAGCCTTCGCTTATGTGCGCCCGCACGATATTGAAGTGAAGCGCTACAGCGCCGGCGATACCGGCATCAAAGCCAAGCTTATACGCGCCATTGTGGTGGGCCCCATTGCCCGCTTGGAGTTTGAGCCTGTAGACCACCATGACTTTGCCAAAGACACAGTCATTGAAGCGCAGTTGTCATCTCATTTGTTTACCGAGCAACAATACAAAGAAGGTGAAACTTTGGTTTTGACCCCGCGCAAGGCCAGAATATTTGTGGAAAGCTAAAGCATCTAGAATTGCGGCATTGCACTCAATTCGGTGGAGAGACAGACTATGAAATTCGCTTTAGCCATCTTTGCTTGTCTTAGCCTTCAAGGCTGCGCCATTGTGGCTGTGGCCGATGTGGTGGCCTCCACTGTCATTTACACAGGCAAAACAGTCATCAATGTGATTGATGCTGTCACACCTGACATCGTCAACAAAAAGAAAAAAGATTAAATCTTAAATTCCAAGCCAGCCGTTGGTGCGTGCAAAGTGCAAAGCCTGCGTCCGGCTGTTAACGCCCAGTCGTCTGAACAAACGCCAGAAGTGAACCTTGACTGTGTGCTCGCTGATGGTGAGCTTGTCGGCAATGTCTTTGTTGCTTAGGCCTTGGTCCAACATCAAAATCAATTGCTTCTGTCGCTTAGAAAGTTTGGTTGGCGCAGCGACAGTGCCTTCAGCTGCAGGTTCTTCCTTGGGCGAAGGAAGGAATGTTCTAAGGCCTTCAATGATTGTGTTGGGGGGGCTGGCTTTTTCTAAAAACAAATTGGCTCCGGCTTCTAAGCAAGCTGCTTCGCACTCACTGGCTTCAGAGCCTGTGACCACCACCAAGGGCACGTCGGGAAACTTAGCCTTCACAGCATGCACGCCAGACAAGCCCAAAGTATCTGGCAACTTCAGGTCGAGACAAATCAATTGCGGTGCGCCTTGACGTTCAACCGTAGCTTCCAAACTGCTGAGTTTTGCCACGGAAACCACCTTCAATCCAGGACGAACCCGTTGAACCAACATGGTGAGGGCATCGCGCATCAAGGGGTGGTCGTCAATGACGTAAACGGTCATGGTGTGCTTAAGAATGAAACTTAAAGTATGAGAATATCAGCAAAGTCAGGAACAAATCAAGCAACTTTTGTTAAATTTGAACACTTATTTCAAATTTCATAAAGGCAAGGAAGGTTTCTTGCACCTTTGTAATTTGCAAAGCTTTTAAGTTCAGCCTTTGGATTTGGACTTTTCAGCTGTTTCTGCAATGAGTGCGTCCATAGATTCAAGCATTATGGCCATACTCACATTTTGACCTAGCACCACTTGAGCGCCAAGTTCTGTCATGGCGTTCACTGTGTTTTGCTGTAAATGACCAATGGCCAAGCCTGCATCTTTGGGTGACGTGAAGCCTAAACTTTGCAACAAGACTTTGCCTTGTGGGTCAACCAATTTGAAATAAAACTGACCATCTTTTTCGCGGTATTGTTTAAAGGAGGGTACGGCAGCGCGTGCAGTTTTGACAAGGGCCTGGGTGTTGCCAGAGCTGTCCAATGAACGCAGACCGACCGCATACCTTAATTCTTTGATGAAAGGCGTTGCTAACTCGCGTGCTTTGGCAGCACCCTGCAGCAAAATAGCATCTACTTTGGCTGGGTTGCTGATCAGTTCTTCATATTGCGCACGCATCGGCGCAACTTCTCGGTCAATGCGTTCAAACAAAATTTGCTTGACATCGCCCCAGCCAATGCCTTCTGCATAAGCCTTGGCCAATGCGGCTGTTTCTTCTGCGTTGGCAAAAGCTTGGTAAATTTGAAACAGCGCCGAACCCTCGGTGGCTTTGACCTCGCCCGGTGCGCGCGAGTCGGTCAAGATGCCCGAGATCAATTTCTTGAGTTGCGCGCTGCTAGAAAAAAGCGGAATGGTGTTGTCATAGCTTTTGCTCATTTTGCGGCCATCAAGACCAGGCAGCAGCGCCACAGATTCTTCAATGACGGCCTCAGGCAACACCAAGTGCTCGCCGTACAAGTGGTTAAAGCTAGATGCCATGTCTCGCGCCATCTCAATGTGTTGAATTTGATCGCGGCCCACAGGTACTTTGTGTGCCTTGAACATCAGAATGTCGGCACCCATGAGCACGGGGTACATGAACAAACCCGCTGAAATATCGGCATCAGTATCGTTGCCTGCCGCATTGTTTTTATCGACTGAGGCTTTGTATGCGTGCGCCCTGTTCAACAATCCTTTGCCCGTGACGCAGGTGAGAAACCAAGTGAGTTCTGGAATTTCTGGAATGTCGGACTGGCGGTAAAACATGACTCGTTCAGGGTCGAGGCCTGCTGCAATCCAACTGGCGGCAATTTCTAAAGTAGAGCGTTGAATGCGGGCAGGTTCGTCGCACTTAATGAGCGCGTGGTAGTCGGCCAAAAAGTAGAAACCTTGCGTGGCAGGGTTAAGGCTGGCTTGTACGGTAGGGCGAATGGCACCGACATAGTTGCCTAAGTGCGGCGTGCCTGTGGTGGTAATGCCTGTTAAAACGCGTGTCCGCTGAGAGATATTGGTGTCTGTCGTCATATCAAATATGTTTTAAGTAATAGATTTCAACATGAGTTCAATCAGCCCAAATGTGGCATTCATGACAGGGTCTAGCCACAAGTGATTGACCACGCCCGTAATGGCCAAGGCCATGACGATGTAGAAGCCATAGGGTTCTATGCGAGAAAATTGATAAGCTTGTTTCCAAGGCAATAAGCCCACCACGATGCGACCGCCATCTAAGGGAGGCAGAGGAAATAAATTGAATGCAAACATCACCACATTGCTAAGTACACCGGCTTTGCACATGGCCAAGAAAAACTTTTCTGAGACGCCAAAGTCTGTGTAAACCACAAATAGAAGTGCCCACACAATGGCTTGGACTAAGTTGGAGGCTGGGCCAGCCAAAGCGACCCACACCATGTCGCGTTTGGGTTGGCGAAGATTGCCAAAGTTCACAGGCACAGGCTTGGCAAAGCCAAACAGCAAAGCACCATTGGTGCTGAAGTACAGCAGCAATGGCAAAAGAATGGTGCCCACTAAATGAATGTGAGGAAACGGATTGAGCGTAACCCGGCCCATCAAGTAAGCCGTGCTGTCGCCAAAATATTTGGCAGCATAGCCATGCGCAGCCTCATGCAGCGTGATGGCAAAAATTACCGGAATGGCATAGACCGAAACGGTTTGGATGAGGTTAGTGGTGTCCACAGCGCATTGTCTCAAAGAGTCATGAGGTTTTTAGAAATTTCTAAAACTTTCTCAGTTTGATCTACAAGCCCAAAAGCGCAACATCGCCTAAACCTTTACGAACCACTTCGATGCTATCGCCGGTGCAGTCTACAACCGTTGTGGGCTCACGGCTGCAAGCGCCTGCGTCAATCACACCGGCAATGAGCTTTTCATAGCGATCGCGTATTTCTTCTGGATCGTTAAGAGGGTCAGACTCTCCAGGTGGAATAAGTGTGGTGGCCAAAAGCGGTGCGCCATGCATGGCCAGCAGCTCTTGCAAGACAGCATGCTCAGGAACACGCAGGCCAATGGTTTTGCGCTGAGGATGGCTGACTCGGCGGGGCACTTCTTTGGTGGCTTCCAAAATGAAAGTAAAGGCACCCGGCGTTGCCTGCTTTAACATTCGGAACTGGGTGTTGTTGACTTTGGCGTAGTTGGCCAATTCACTCAAATCGCGGCACAGCAAGGTGAGGTGATGCTTGTCGTCTACGCCGCGTACTTTGCGCAAATGATCGGCGGCAGTTTTATCGTCCATGTGACAAACCAACGCATAGCTGGAGTCTGTGGGGACTGCCAACACGCCGCCCTGAGTGAGCAATGCCACAGCTTGTTTTAACAAACGTGGTTGAGGATTGTCAGGGTGAACGGAAAAATACTGAGCCATAAAAATTCAATCGATCAAGATTCAACCGGCATGATTTGAATTCGGCCTTCGCGCACTGTGAGCCAGGCACCCAATGCGCCGCACAAGGTCACCACCCCTATTCCCACAAGAGTCCAGTGGTCTGGAATGTGATCAAAAATGAGCCAACCACCCAACATGGCAAAAACAATTTGTGTATAAAAGTAAGGCGTGAGCACGGTGGAGGGTGCTTTGGAAAACGCCAAGATCAAAAGGTAATGCCCCACGGTTGCAAAGCTTCCCATGAGGAGCAGTTGAGCCCATACAAACCATTCTGTGGGCAACTCCCAAACAAATGGCAACAAAAATGCCCCAAGCGCTGTACCCACCCAGCCGGTGAGAACGTTCATGGTCACGGGGTCTTCTGTTCTTGCCATTCTGCTCGTGAGCAATTGAAAGCCGGAGTTGGTCAAAATCAGTACCAATGGAAAAATAAGTACCCAATCAAAGTGCTGGCTGCCTGGGCGCACAATGACCATGGTGCCTGCAAAAGCACCCAGCACCAAAGCCCAACGAAGCTTTCTCACTTTTTCACCCAAAGACAGCGCCCCCATGAGCGTCACAACAAGAGGGGTAATGGATGCAATGGCTGTGAACTCACCCACTGGCAAATATTTCAAACCAAAAAACGCACACAGACTGCTGCTAAATAAAAGTGCGCCTCTCACCATTTGAAACTTTGGGTGCTCTGTTTTGAACAGTGACATCCCGCGCTTGGGCAAGAAAAATATGGTGCTAAACACTGCTTGTATGAGATAACGAAACCACAAGGCTAATAGGATGGGCACGCTGGCGCTGATGTACTTGGTGGTGGTGTCTAGGATTGCAAAACAAGCTACAGACAGAATGACAAAACCAATGCCAGCCAGCATTTGGGCAGGTGCTTGTGTCACTGAATGCGATCTGACAACAATTCCCAAACGGGTGTGAGTTGACCAGGCAACCAAGGCAGAGTGCCCAAGTCGGTGTGGCTTTCGTCGGGACTGTGAAAATCGCTGCCTCGTGAAGCGGCTAAATTAAATTCGAGAGCTGTGTCGGCATATTGCAAGGCATCTGCACTAGAGTGGCTGCCGGTAATGACTTCAACCCCGCGGCCGCCGTGGTTCTTAAATTCAGTGAAAAGGGCATACTCTTCGTTGGCTGTAAAGCCATAGCGGGCAGGGTGAGCAATGACGGCAATGCCGCTGGCACTTGTAATCCAATGAACGGCATTTTCGAGCGAAGCCCAGCGGTGCGGTACAAAGCCAGGTTTGTTTTCGGTCAGGTATTTGCGAAACACTTCAGAAGTATCTTTGCACACACCGGTTTCAACCAAGAAACGTGCAAAGTGAGTGCGCGAAATGAGCTCGTGGTTGCCTGCATATTTGAGGGCTCCTTCGAAGGCGCCATGAATGCCGACCTTGGCCAAGCCTTCAGACATTTCTTTGGCGCGCTCAGCTCGGCCGCCGCGCGTGTTGCGCAGGCCTTGCACCAAGGCTGAGTTGGTATGGTCAAAGCCTAAGCCCACAATGTGGACGGTTTTGCCAGCAAAGGTAATGGAAATTTCAACGCCTGTGAGGTACTTCATGTCCAAGGCTTTGGCCGCAGCCATGGCGCGCTCTTGGCCGCCAATTTCGTCATGATCTGTGAGGGCCCAAAGCTGCACCCCATTGGCTTTGGCGCGCGCAGCCAAAGCCTCAGGCGTGAGCGTGCCATCGGACACCACGGAGTGGCAATGTAAGTCGGCGTTGAGTAAGGGTTCCACAGGGGTATTTTAGGTGCTGCAAGGCAGGCTTGCGCCGGTGGACCATAATTCCAACTGAATTAAGTGAGGTTTTGATGGCTTTGATGATCACCGACGAATGCATCAATTGCGATGTGTGTGAACCTGAATGTCCCAATCAGGCAATCTACCTCGGGCCTGAAATCTACGAAATCGACCCTAGCAAGTGCACCGAATGCGTCGGCCATTTTGATGAGCCCCAATGTGTGCAAGTGTGTCCTGTAGCCTGCATTCCCATCCATCCTCAGCACATCGAGTCTAAAGAGACCCTGTTTCAAAAGTACCAGCGCTTGCAAAATACCGTTTAAACGCCTTCGGGGCGGGGAGGTTTGGGCCTTGGCGGCTTGTTGGTGTGAATTTGCACCATGGCCTTCTCCATGTCGCCTTGAATGAGCATGTCGGCTGCTTTAACTGAGCGTGCAATGCTTTCCTGAATGAGGTCGCGTTGCTCAGCCATAGGTTTTTTTAAGACCCAATTGATCACCTCAGATTTCACCCCGGGGTGGCCAATGCCTAAGCGCAGGCGCCAATAATCGCCTGTTCCCATTTGGGCATGGATATCGCGTAAACCATTGTGACCCGCATGGCTACCTCCAAATTTGAGTTTGGCTTGGCCGGGCACCACATCAAGCTCGTCATGGGCTACCAGAATTTCTTGTGCTTCAATTTTGAAAAATTTGGCCAATGCACCGACTGACTTGCCCGAGAGGTTCATGAAGGTTTGCGGCTCTAGCAACCACACAGTTTGCCCCTTGATCTGCGTTCTAGCTACTTTTCCGAAATAGCTTTTATCAGGCACCAAATTCACATTGAGCTCACGCGCCAAGGCGTCAATCCACCAAAAACCAGCGTTATGGCGGGTGTCCTCGTATTCGGCGCCCGGATTGCCCAAGCCAACAAACAATTTGATCATGTGAGAGTATAAAAACAAAACAACCCGCACGAGGCGGGTTGTTTGAAACACAAAAAGTGTTGAAAGCGACTTAAGAATTACTTCTTCTTGGCCTTGCCTTTGGCATCGGCTGCAGGCGCAGCCTCGGCAACAGGCGCTGCTTCTTCGACAGCTGGGGTCACCACAGACACCAACACAGGGTTTTTCTTACCGTGGGTGATGGCTTTCACGCCCTTAGGCAATGTGATGTCAGCCAGGTTCAACGAAACACCTTTCTTCAAGCCAGACAAATCAACATTGATGGCTTCTGGTAAATCGGCTGGCAAGCAAGCGATTTCCAATTCATTCATGATGTGATTGATTAAGCAAGCGTCGACTTTCACAGCGGGAGAAACATCTTCGCCAGAATAGTGAATTGGCACTTTGCGGTTCAAAGTGGTTTTAGCGTCAACTCGTTGGAAGTCGATGTGCAAAACCAATTGTTTGTAGGGATGCATTTGGAAATCGCGCAGCAAAACTTTGGTTTCTTTGCCACCCAATTCCATGTCCAAGATGCTTGCGTGGAAAGCTTCTTTTTTCAGGGCGTGCCACAGGGCATTGTGGTCAAGTTCGACCAATTGGGGT
>CANNNB010000101.1 GCA_947505995.1 Comamonadaceae bacterium | reverse complement strand
TTCAAATAATTGCCAACCACATAGTTCCACACCAAGTCGTTGGGGCGCAAGAAGCTGAAGGTAGAAGCCAAGTCTTGACCTTTCAGCAAACCGCCCTTGCCCATTTGCATTTCACGAAACTTGACAAAGTTCTCGTCAATGAAAACATCAAGGATGCCTGTATCGGTAAAGTCAATGAGCGTGGTAAGGAAGGTGGCACTGGCCACTGGTTTTTGACCTCTTGCTGCCAAGACAGCTAAGGCATTGCTCAAAATGGTGCCGCCCACGCAAAAACCCAAGGCATTGATTTGCTTGGAACCCGTAATGTGCTGAACTTGACCAATGGCTTTGATGGCAGCATTTTCAATGTAGTCATCCCAAGACTTTTGCGCCATGCTTTCGTCGGGGTTGCGCCAGCTGACAACAAAGGTGCGGTGACCCTGACTCACTGCATAACGAATGAAGGAGTTGTTGGGCTGCAAATCAAGAATGTAAAACTTGTTGATGCAAGGCGGCACCAACAAAAATGGCTTTTCGTAAACCTTGGCCGTGAGTGGTTTGTACTCAATCAATTGAAAATATTCATTTTCAAAAACCACAGCGCCTTCAGTTGTAGCGACGTTCTCACCCACCACAAACTTGCTTTCGTCTGTCATGGAAACGTGGCCTTGTTGCATATCATGCAACAGGTTTTGCATACCTTTTGCAAGGCTTTCACCTTGAGTTTCAATGGCTTTCTTTTGCGCTTCTGCATTGAAGGCCAAGAAGTTGCTAGGTGCAGAAGCCGCCACCCATTGCTCGACTGCAAATTTGATTTTGTTTTGTGTGTGCTCATCAGCTTCTACAGCTTCAGCCAAACCCATCAGAGTTTTGGCATTGAGCAAATAAGCTCCTGCCGTGAAAGCAGCCATCGGATTGGCGGTCCATGCCTCACTTGAAAAACGCCGATCCTTAATGTCATGTTTGGATTCCAGGCCATGATTCCAGAGCGCGGTGGCTTCTTCTAAATAAGCGGCCTGTAATTCCTTTAACTTTTCCTGAGAAAAAGTTATCTGCGGCGCAGCTTCTTGTGCAGGAGGCACAATACCGCCAAGATCCATAGTCTGAAAAGTTTGCATGGCCTGACCCCAGCTTTTAGCCAGGTTTTGCTGAAACTCTTCGCCAGCGCGTGACCAAAATTCGTTTTGGGAATTTGTCATGTGCTCTTCTCCTGTCATTGTTCAAATAAATACCCATGTACATCGTTGCAATTGCTTGGATTTACGTCGCTCTCATGATGAGCGTGGCCGAGGCCGCCAACACAAATGGAACTGTCCTAGGTGGGATTGTCACCTTCATTCTTTACGGGATCCTTCCAACATCAATAATTATTTACATCATGGGCTCGCCTCGTCGCAAGAAGGCCAGATTGGCACTCGAGCACGAAGCATCCGAGCTGGCCAGGTCACAAAATGGACACGAAACTTTGGCAGAAAAGTCTCAGCCTTCAGCCACTCAGGACACTAAGCTGTAATCCAGATGTAAGCCGCCATGCGCCCCGAACCGCCTTTGCGCACGGCATCGCGCCTGTGAGAGTGGTATTTTGATTCTTGGCGATAAGTGCACCAAGCCAAGGAACTGTCGTTACCGCAAATGACTTGAAAGCCCGCCGCTTTTAGCCGCCACCTTGCAAGGCCCGCCAAATCGGCCAAAAACTTACCCTTACCCTGCGCTACAAAAAAATCTTCAAGCCGCATTGTTTCAAGAGACGGGTGTTGCTTTGATTTGAAAGCGTCAAGCACATCCTGCCCCACTTCAAATGCAGTCGGCCCGATACAGGGGCCCAACCAAACCATACACTCTTGTGTGGAAAGCCCATGTTCTTTTGCACCTTGGCCCAAAGTTTCAACCACACCATGACCATGGCCTCCCGCAAGGCCACGCCAACCAGCGTGCGCCGCAGCAACCCACTTAACCTGAGGGTGACAAACCAAAATAGGCAAACAATCGGCAGCCATCATGGCGCACGCAATACCACTTTGAGTGGTCCACCCCACATCTCCCTCAAGCCCTGAAGGGGTCTGTGCGTCAATGGTCACTGCATTGACACCATGGACTTGCTTGAGATAAACCGCAGGCACACCCATAGCACTTTGAACCAAGCCTCGATTGGCAAGGACTTGGCGAGGTTCATCACCGGACATCAGGCCCAGGTTAAGGGATGACCAAGGCTGTCTTGAAACACCGCCCTCTCGGGTGGTCATAAGGGCCCGTACAAAGTGCGGTGCGGGCCATTCGGGTTGAAATCCTATCAATCCTTTAGGCTGCATCTGGGCAGGCAGAAGGTTGGGATTTTTGGAAGGCATCCAATTTCATGCACGCATCGAATGCTGCCATGGTGAGGGGCAAGCCATCAAAGCTGACCTCAAACCTTTTGCCATTGAAAATTTGCGGTACCAAGCAACAATCGGCCATTGTGGGTGTGTGGCCAAAACAGTAGGTCGATTGAGGGCCCTGGGCCAATTGCCGTTCAAAAGCCTCTAGCCCATCCCTAACCCAATGGCGATACCACGTGTTTTTTTGGTCTTCACTCAAACCCAGTGTGCCGCTTAGGTACTTAAGGACACGCAGGTTGTTAATAGGGTGGATTTCACAAGCGATTGATTGGGCCAAGGCGCGAACACGCGCTTTGCTCAAAACATCGGTTGGCAACAATGCGGGCTCTGGGTGGGTTTCATCTAGGTATTCAATGATGGCCATAGACTGACTAAGGTGTTCACCATCAACGACCAAGTTAGGGACGAGGTTGTCAGCAGCCACATCGCTGTAGGCTGCTAGTTTGTGCTCGCCCTTGGCAATGTGAACTGGGATATATTCAAAGGGCAAGCCCTTCAAGTGCAGTGCAATTCGGACTCGAAAAGACGCTGAGGAACGGAAGTAGTTGTAAAGTTTCATAAGCATTAGCATAAACTGGAAACATGTCCGCAGACACCCTCCAACATCATCTTCCATGGATTGAAAGCCATTCACCATTGCCCCCTGTAGAAAACGCATGGGGCAAAGACACCGAGGCGCCAGGTTTGCTGGCAGCCGGTGCCGATTTAGGCGTTGATCGTCTTCTAGAGGCCTATGCCAATGGCGTGTTTCCTTGGTTCAACCCCGATCAACCGGTGTTGTGGTGGAGCCCCGATCCCCGCATGGTGCTACAAATCAAACACTTCAAACTTCACCGATCTTTGCGCAAAACACTTGCCAGGTATTCGGCACATCCCAAATTTGAATTGTGTTTTGACCGTGCGTTTGACGACGTGATAGAAGCCTGCGCGCAAAGCCCCAGAGAGGGTCAAAGAGGAACATGGATTGTGCCGGCCATGGTGGCTGCCTACAAAGAGTTACACCGCGCAGGCTACGCCCACAGCGCCGAAACATGGCTTGATGGCCACTTGGTGGCAGGCCTCTACTTTGTTGGCATTGGCAAGGCAGTGTTTGGCGAGTCCATGTTCAGCACCATCAGCGATGGCTCCAAAATGGCGTTGGCAGCACTGGTCCATGTCTGCAATCAACACAATATTCAAGCCATAGATTGTCAGCAAAATACCGCTCACCTTGCATCTATGGGAGCCAGCGAAATGTCTCGCGCCGCATTTTTAACTCAAAGTGTGCCAGCCTTGCAACTCACAAGCCCCGATTGGAAAAATGCCCAAATTGACTGGGATGTTTGGCGGACGGGTGCGCCATGACACACCTTAAGGATCTGCCCTTCAGCACGCTGCAGTTTTATGCTACTGCGGCCTACCCTTGCAGCTACCTTGATGGCCGTGAAGCTCGATCTCAGGTGGCAACACCCAGCCATTTAATTCAAACCGATGTGTATTCAGACCTGGTCGAGCGCGGCTTCCGAAGAAGCGGCCTCTTCACCTACCGGCCTTATTGCGACGGCTGCCAAGCGTGTGTGCCAATGCGTGTGCTGTGCAATGAGTTCAAGCCGAACAAAAGTCAAAAGCGTGCCTTTCAAAAACATCAAAATTTGGTGGCGCGCGTGTCCCGCTTAGGTTTTGAAAGCGAGCATTACGACTTGTATTTGCGCTATCAAAACAGCCGTCATTCTGGCGGCGGTATGGACCAAGACAGCGTTGAGCAATACAAGCAGTTTTTGCTTCAAAGCCGAGTCAATTCCAGGTTGGTTGAATTCAGAGAAACCAGTGCGACAAACGAGGTGGGTGAGCTCAAAATGGTCAGCATTGTCGATGTCTTAAATCAAGGACTTTCTGCGGTGTACACCTTTTATGCCCCGGAGGAACATGCCAGCTACGGCACGTATGGCGTACTCTGGCAAATTCAACAGGCCAAAGACTTGGGACTGCCTTACGTCTACATGGGCTATTGGATTGGTGCCAGCCCCAAAATGCAATACAAAGAGCGCTTTACACCCTGCGAGAGTCTTCAAAACGACCAATGGCAAGCCCATTTCCCAACGCTTTGATCCATGGAAAGACAAAACCCAATTTCATCTTGTAAAATACAATTTCACAAATAGACCGAGGTTCAGTCCCATGAGAAAAGCTGAAGCGCACCAGCCAGCAGCACCGACCATTCAAGTTATCGAGCGCTTGTTTTCACTCATGGATGTATTGGCCTCTAGAGAAGATGCCATTTCACTGAAGGAGATCAGTGAAAAAACAGGCCTACACCCTTCCACCGCACACCGCATCTTGAACGACTTGACCATCGGCCGTTTTGTAGATCGCCCCGAACCAGGCAACTATCGCTTAGGTATGCGCATGCTTGAGTTGGGCAATTTGGTCAAAGCCCGCCTGAATGTGCGCGATGCCGCACTTGCTCCCATGCGTGATTTGCACAAACAGATTCAGCAACCTGTTAACTTGAGCATGCGTCAGGGTGATGAAATTGTTTACATCGAAAGAGCCTTCAGCGAGAGGTCAGGCATGCAAGTGGTGAGGGCCATTGGCGGCCGTGCACCCTTGCACCTTACTTCCGTGGGTAAGTTGTTTTTATCTGTCGATGAACCCATGAAGGTTAGAAGCTACGCCACACGCACTGGCTTAAACGGTCACACCAAAAATAGCATTACGCAACTTCAGGTTTTGGAGCGTGAGCTGTCAAAGGTTCGCCAATATGGCATTGCACGGGACAATGAAGAACTGGAATTAGGTGTGCGCTGTATTGCAGCCGGGATTTACGATGACCAGGGCAAACTGCTGGCAGGGCTTTCAATTTCAGCACCTGCTGATCGATTAGACGAAGCCTGGTTGGCTAAATTGCAAGGAACTGCCGAATCTATATCGCAGGCCCTTGGTTACAAGGATTGATGCCTTGACGGCTAGGTGCAATTAACCGGCCGTATTGGCTGAGGCGAGCGTGCTGCGTGCATTTTGATTTTCGACCCAACGTCGAACTCGCTCAGCGTCTGCAATTCGGCTTAATTTGCCAGCTGAGTCCAAAAATACCATGATTATTTTGCGACCAGCCACCTTGGTTTGCATGACCAAACATTGACCAGCTTCAGAGATGTAGCCCGTCTTTTGCAAACCGATGTCCCAATTTGGGCTTTTAACAAGTCTGTTGGTTGTGTTGTATTGAAGTGTTCGACGACCCACTGCCACCTCTCGGCCAGGTGATGTGGAGAGTTCGCGCAGCAAGGGCACGTCATAGGCAGCGCCGACCAGCACTGCCAGATCTGTAGCGCTGGATTGGTTGCGGCTGGACAGCCCTGTAGGTTCGACGTAGTGTGTAGAGGACATGCCGAGTTCTTTAGCGCGATCGTTCATGGCTTTCACGAACAAGGGCATGCCACCCGGAAAAGTTCTGCCTAGGGCATGTGCGGCGCGATTTTCACTGGCCATCAAGGCCAGGTGCAACAAATCACCACGGCTGAGAACAGAGCCAACAGCCAAACGAGAAGTGCTGCCCTTTTCGGTGTCCACATCATCTTGGGTGATGGTGATCATTTCGCTTTGAACCAAGTTGGCATCGCTGATGACCAAACCTGTCATGAGTTTGGTGAGGGAGGCGATAGGCAAAACGGCCTGATCGTTCTTGCGAATTAAAACTTCGTGTGTATCTTGATCGATGACAAGTGCCACGCTTGAGCGCAAATCGAGAAGGTCACCGCCTTGTTGTAAACCAGCAATGCGGCCAAAAGATGGTCTTGTGTCTGTGGTCTTTTGCTTGACGGATTTACGAGGTTTGGAGGTGTTTTTGGCTGAGGCTTTGGGTGAAGGTTTGGCCGTGTTTTGTGCAGAAACGACCGGTTTTTTGGCGGCAACTGGTTTTCGCGCGTTGTCGTTGTCTGCCGCATAGGTTGAAAGTGACATCAAGGCCAAGATGCACAGAGGCAAACATGGTTTGAAAACACGGCAGGAAAACAGGCGATTTAGTGGATTCAAGGCAATACTTTCAAGTCCCAAAGTCGATCAGAATTTGGCGAGTGTCATAGAAACTTCCGCCAGTGTACCAAAATAAAAAAGCTGCGCAAGATCAACACCTTGCGCGACCTTCTTGATGACCTAGTTCAGTCTTTGCTTTGAAACACTTAGCCCTGAGCCGCCACCCTGTCTGCCTTGCTTTGAAGTTTATTCAGAGCGCTTAAATAAGCCTTGGCCGAGGCCACAATGATGTCAGGGTCTGAACCTACGCCATTGACCACGCGGCCGCTGTTTTGCAAGCGAACCGTGACTTCGCCTTGGCTTTCGGTCGAACCGCTGATGGCGTTGACGGAATAAAGCACCATTTCTGCACCACTTTCCACAATCGATTCAATGGCCTTTAAAGAAGCATCCACAGGACCGTTGCCCTCCGATTTGCCATGGACTTCCTTGCCACTGACCGTAAAAACAATGGCGGCGCTGGGGCGCTCTCCTGTTTCACTGTGTTGCGCCAAAGAAACAAATGCGTACTGCTCCTTTTCTTGGGTGACGCTTTCTTCACTGACCAAGGCCAGAATGTCTTCGTCAAAAATCTCACTTTTGCGATCTGCCAGTTCTTTGAAGCGCGCGAAGGCTGCATTCAATTCTGATTCGCTCTCAAGCACCACACCCATCTCTTGCATGCGTTGTTTGAAGGCGTTGCGACCACTTAACTTACCCAGAACAATTTTGTTGGCTGACCAACCCACATCTTCAGCACGCATAATTTCGTAGGTGTCGCGTGCTTTGAGTACGCCATCTTGGTGAATGCCTGAGGCGTGCGCAAAGGCGTTGGCACCCACCACTGCCTTGTTAGGCTGAACCACAAATCCAGTGGTCTGGCTCACCATGCGACTGGCTGCCACGATGTGGATGGGGTCAATGTTCATCTCCAAACCAAAATAGTCTTTGCGCGTTTTGACGGCCATGACAATTTCTTCCAAAGAACAATTGCCTGCCCGCTCGCCCAAGCCATTGATGGTGCACTCAACCTGACGTGCACCGCCCAACTTCACGCCTGCCAAACTGTTGGCCACCGCCATGCCCAAGTCATTGTGGCAATGCACGGACCAGACGGCTTTGTCGGAGTTGGGAATTCGTTCGCGAAGTGTTTTGATGAACTGACCATACAACTCAGGTACAGCATATCCAACGGTGTCAGGCACATTGATGGTGGTTGCGCCTTCATCAATGACTGCTTCCAAAATTTTGCACAAGAAGTCCATGTCACTTCGGTAGCCGTCTTCAGGACTGAACTCGACGTCAGCAACCAAATTGCGTGCAAACCTGACTGACTGCTTGGCCTGCTCGAAAACCTGATCGGGCGTCATGCGAAGTTTCTTTTCCATGTGCAATTCAGAAGTTGCAATGAAGGTATGGATTCGACCATTGTTGGCACCCTTCAAGGCTTCTGCTGCGCGTGAAATATCGCGATCGTTGGCGCGCGACAAGGAGCAAATGGTGGAATCTTTAATGGCGTTGGCAATGGCCTTCACGGCCTCAAAGTCACCATTGGAGCTGGCTGCAAAACCAGCCTCGATCACATCGACACGCAAGCGTTCTAATTGACGCGCAATGCGCAGCTTTTCGTCACGGTTCATTGATGCGCCTGGCGACTGCTCACCGTCGCGCAATGTCGTGTCAAAAATAATCAATTTATCGGCCATGTTTCACTCCTGGTTTGAGAACTTCAAAAAAGCGACTCTGAAATAAAAAAAGCCCGCTGCGATTGGCATACGGGCTTGATGGGAAACTGAACAGCGTGCGCTATACATCCCGCCCGTGGGGCGCCAGTAGTAGGGCTAGCAAGTTCACTTTCATGCAATTACTGTATCACAACTTTTAGAAAAGGTCATTACTTGTGAAGCCCGCGCTCATCGGGGTCTTCGGTAGAGG
>CANNNB010000100.1 GCA_947505995.1 Comamonadaceae bacterium | reverse complement strand
GGCAAGAACCGCTACAGCGGATGCCTTGTTAGGTCTTTTTTTAGTTCTTATTTTTACAGAGCTCTGGCGTGTCATCAGTTCCAACAGTGTTGCGTCTCGCAGAAAGCTGGCCATTTGGGTTGCTTTGGGGCTTTTGGTGAAAGGGCCAGTGGCCATTGTTTTGCCTTTAGGCACATTGGCCATTTACGGCTTTCTAACTCCTCAAGCTCGGGTACCTCTTAAGGCGCTGCTATCGGATCTGGTCGCGTGGCTCATTTTGCTAGCGGTGTCGGGTCCTTGGTACCTGTATGCCTACGCAAGGCATGGCCAAAGTTTTGTCAACGGATTTATCTTGAAGCACAACGTCGAGCGATTCATGGGCAGCATGGAAGGGCATTCTGGGCACTTTGCTTACTTCTTGATCGCTTTGCCAATGTTGTGGTTACCTTGGTCAGCTTTTTTCATCAGTGCAACAGCCCGAGTCCGAATTCAATGGCAGCAACCAGTCTTGAAATATGCCTGGATTTGGTTTGCCTTTGTGTTTTGTTTCTTCAGCATAGCCAACACCAAGCTTCCACACTATTTGTTGTATGCCGGTCCTGCAGTGTGTTTGTTGCTGACTTTTACAGCCTTGGCTGCAAGCACTCGCGTTTGGGCCTTGGCCTGGGTAACTGGAATTTCAGGCTTTACTGCAATTCTCTTGCTTCCGGGTTATTTGCAGGAACATCCTGAATGGGTAGATGACATTTTTTACAAGACCTTGTTAGAGGGTTCCCCAATTATCCAGATGAAGATTTGGTTATTTGCACTTCCCTTACTTGTGTATGTCAGGCCTGTCATGAAATATTTGTTACGTGTAGTAAATCCTGTCAACACTTACATGACTCAAGGCCTTGGATTGATGTCCTTTGCATTTTTTCAAGTCAGCGTTTTAGCACTCGTTGTTTTGCCTTGGTGGGCTCAAACACTTCAAGCGCCTGTGCACGGTCTCGCGTTGAAGTTTCGTGATAACCCCAGCACCATTGTTCAATGGGGTGTCCATCTTCCTTCTTTTGCCACTTACCGACAGCAAGAGGCCCCCAGGCGTGAGCCATTGCCAGGTGAGATGGCCTTGGTCAAGAACACCAGGCCTTATTGGTCTTCTGAATGGGAGACGCTTGAGGTCATTGGCCCTCTATCCGTTGTGAAGGCACCTGAACCATCAAGGCTTAAACCATGATTCATTTGTTGCATCGAGTGCTCACAAGAGCTTTGACAAGGCACATCCATGGCATGCGTGGTTGTATCGGATTGTTTTTGTTTGCGACCTTCGTTTTCAGCGCCTACTCTCAATTAGATCTGTGGGTTTCTAATTTGTTTTATGGCAATCTAGGAAACTTTCCCGCCAATGATGTTTTGCTGGTCAAAGCCGTTTACCAAGGTACACCTTGGGCAGGTCGCGTGCTGTTTGTTTGTTCGCTTGTTCTTTTGGTGGTGTCTGTCATGATGCCTTCCAAAGTTTCAAGAAGGAATTGGCGCCGTGCTTCTGCTTTTTTTGTTGTGGTTGTACTAGGTATCGGCCTCTTGGTTCACGCAGTTTTAAAGGATGGGATGGGGCGTCCTCGTCCTCGTGATGTACAGGCTTTTGC
The DNA here is from genome assembly GCA_947505995.1 of Comamonadaceae bacterium. The sequence goes on along the minus strand of CANNNB010000100.1, from coordinate 6,674 downwards.
GGGGTCAACTGCTTTTGTACCAGTCTTTGTGCCAAGTCAATTTTGTCAATCAAACTGCTCGTTTGTCAGCGGGCATGCCGCGGTTGGATTTTCGCTCATGTCCTTGGGCATGTTCGGCGTTAGAAGGCGGCGCCAATTTTGGCTCTACACTGGCTTGATAGCGGGCGGTTTGATTGGTCTGACCCGAATTGCGCAGGGTGGACATTTCTTGAGTGACGTTGTTTTTTCCTTGATTGCCGTTTGGGCTTCTCATCTTTTAATTAGAGCTGTTTGGCTGCGATTTAGGAGGTGGCAGCTTCAAAGGAAGCTTTTACCAATTTCAAAATTGCAGCGAAGTTTGTAACAATTGGGCGTAATCGCGCACCAAAGTTGGTGCCTTCATCAATTTGTCATCAAAATGAAATTTATTGAACCCATAATGAAAATTAGTCATTCTGAACTTTTTGAGGCAGATTTCTTTTTTTAATCATGGATGCGACCAATTGAACAAGACTACTTCATTGACTTCTAATGATTCAATTTCTGGCATCAAATTGCTAGATCGTGATAGCAGTATCCTGGCTTTCAATGAGCGCGTGCTGGATTGGGCGAAACGGCCAGAAGTTCCCCTTTTAGAGCGGCTTCGTTATCTTTGCATTGTGTCCTCTAATTTGGATGAGTTTTTTGAAGTGCGTGCTGACTTGCACATGTCTGCTTTCCGCAATGGCGACAATAAAGGCACTTACAACATCAAAACATTTGAGACGGTTTACAACACAGCCAGAGATTTAGTCTCGGAACAATACAGTTTGTACAACGCCGTTTTACTTCCCAGCTTACATAAAGTTGGCATCAAAATTCTTTCTCATGGCGAGAGAAATATTGCGCAAAAGAAATGGGTTCATGATTACTTTAAGCGGGAAGTTAAGCCTCTGTTGGTGCCTGTTGGCCTTGACCCTGCTCACCCATTCCCTCAAGTCGCCAACAAATCTTTAAACTTTATTGTTCAGTTGTCTGGCAAGGATGCATTTGGTCGTTCCAATGACATTGCCATTGTCAAAGTGCCAAGGGTGTTACCCAGGGTCATTCCACTTCCTGCCAAAGTGGCAGGCCATGGCAAAGCTTTTGTTCTTTTGTCCAGCGTTATTCGTGCCCATTTGAATGACTTGTTTCCAAGCAGAGAAGTCGGACAGTTTTCGCAATTCCGGGTCACTCGAAATTCCGACTTGTCAGTGGATGAGGAAGAAGTTGAAAATCTGCGTACAGCCTTGCGTAAGGGCTTGCAACATCGCCAGTATGGACAGGCATTGCGTTTAGAGGTTTCAGAAAGCTGCTCTGAACATCTGTCTGATTTTTTACTCAAACAATTCAGCCTGCCACAATCTGCTCTGTTCCGCGCAGCGGGTCCTGTGAATTTGGTTCGCCTCAGTCAGTTGATTGACCTGGTGGCCGATCCTGAGTTGCTTTTTCCGCCTTATCAAGCAAGTTTCCCCAAGCAGTTGAAACAAGGTGAATCCATTTTTGCACGCATGCAGAAAGGGGATGTTCTCATTCACCAACCTTTTGAAAGTTTTGATGGTGTCTTGGCATTCCTCAAAGAGGCTGTAGAAGACCCTCAAGTGTTGGCCATTAAGCAAACCATTTATCGAACAGGCAGTGATCCTGCCATGATGAATTTACTGCGCGAGGCTGTGCGGCGTGGAAAAGAAGTCACAGCTGTGGTTGAGCTTAAAGCCCGTTTCGATGAAGAAGCCAATATCAATTGGGCTGAGCAATTGGAGTCTGTGGGTGCCCAAGTTGTGTATGGTGTTGTTGGCTTAAAAACGCACGCCAAAATGTTGTTGGTCACAAGGCGTGAGGGCCGTGTGCTTAAGCGATACGGCCACTTGTCGACAGGCAACTACAACCCTAGAACCGCCAAGCTTTATACAGATTTGAGCTATCTCACGAGCGATGCTCGCATTACCGCTGACATGGACACCTTGTTTGTTCATTTAGCCAGTCCCAGTCGTTTGGGCAGAATGAGCAAGTTGTGGGCAGCACCCTTTCTCTTGCAAAATAAAATGGTAGAAAAGATAGAAAGCGTGGGCGCTGCCGCTGCCAAAGGTTTGCCAGCCAGAATTGTTGCGAAAATGAATTCGCTAACAGACCCGGTCCTCATTCATGCCCTCATTTTGGCAGGTCAAAAGGGTGCTCAAATTGATTTGATCGTCAGAGGCGCATGCATGTTGCCAGCTGGCATTCCGGGTAAAACCGACAACATTCGCGTTCGTTCCATCATTGGCAGATTTTTAGAACACTCACGGGTCTTCTTCTTTGAAGCCGACACAGTTCAAGATATTTATCTGTCAAGTGCTGACTGGATGTCCCGCAATATGACACGTCGTGTCGAGCTTGCCTGGCCCGTTTTGGAGTTGTCTCTTCGACAAAGGCTCATAGATGAGTGCCTTTTGGCCTACTTGCATGACACGCGAAATGCTTGGACGCTGGATGCCGATGGTAAATACCGCCGCGTTGAGAAGCAGGGACGTAAACCTCAAAGTGCCCAAGCACTTTTGATGCAGAAGTACTCTCCGGTTCATTCAAAATCCCGTTAAGTTCAACCAATTCGTCGAAACTTGAAAAAGAGTCAAAGATGGATTTAATTTTCTGGCGACACGCTGAAGCTTTTGATGCCCTGGACGGCCAAGATGACCTGTCACGCACACTGACGCCTAAGGGTGAAAAGCAAGCCATCAGAATGAGTCAGTGGTTAGATCGACAGTTGCCTGACGGCATTCGTGTCATGTCTAGCCCAGCGGTTCGGTGCGAACAAACCGTTAAAGCGCTAGGTAGAAAAGTGAAATACAAATCGGAGCTGCTGCCCAATGCCAGCTTGGATGATTTGTTGGTCACGGCGGGTTGGCCAGACTCCAAAATGTCAGTTCTCATTGTGGGGCATCAGCCCGTGTTGGGGCAGGCGGTTGCCTACTTGTTGGGACTTGCAAACGGCGAGTGCTCGGTGAGAAAGGGAGCCGTTTGGTGGCTTAGAAGCCGAGTGAGAGAAGGCGGCACACAAACGATTGTGGTGAGCGTTCAAACACCCGAGCTTCTTTGATTAAGACTTGGCGGGTCGCCCAGTTTTCAGTGCTGGCACATTGGCTAGCGCTGCCAAAAATGCTTTGTCATTGAGGCTACTCAAAAGTTTGAGGCCCGCTCGCAAAATTTCACTTTTCTTTGCACTGTGTTTTAAACCAAGGGCTTTTTGTTTCAAGCCAGCGATGGCTTGGTATTCGTCTTTGGGAAATGTGAAACTGTCACGTACCAACTTTGGCTTCTTGAGCTTTGCCTCTAAAGCTGTCTGAGTCATAGGAGCGGCTTTAGGCTGAGAAGCGGTCTTGGTTGTAAGCTTCTTTGGAGGCAGAGTAGGGGGTTTTTTAGCCGAGCTATTGACAGGCTTTCTGGCAACGGCGGTTCGAGCTTTAACGGGTGCTTTGGGGGCGTTTTTACGAGACGCTTTTGGGGCCACTTTGCGCACAGCCTTTTTAGCTGAGGGTTGAGAAGTTTGTGCCTTAGCTGCTTCTGATTTTTCAGTGACTTGAACTGCAGCTTGGTTGGCTGTTGACTGGATTGTGTTTTCAGTGGACATGTTGAAAATTGCAAAAAAGAGTTAAACGTGCAAATAGTTTATATCGTTTTCCCATTGATTTCAACCAATTCCAATTGCCAAGTGGTTTTCTGCCAAGCGATGCACTCTTCTCTGAGCAAATGGGCCGATTGCGGCCATTGCTGAATCCAAGATTTTTTGCACTGAATCAAAAAACCAGTTTTATTGTCATCTGCAATTTTGAGACTGATGCCCTTGAGGTCTGGTTCCCGTCGTGCATGGCACAGAATGGCAGCAACCCTGAGGCTCATCAACTGAATCATGAATTCAGGATTTTTTAATTCGATTTCTAATTTTTTGAGCTTGCCACGATGACCCAAAATGAGTTGGCTTAGTCGGTGCAACTCCGACATGGAAAAGCCTGGCAGATCTGCATTGTCAAGGATGTAAGCGCCGTGTTTGTGGAAATCGCTGTGTGAGATGCGTGTGCCAATTTCAAGCAAATGTGCCGCCCAACCTAGTTTCTTTTCAAGTCTCACAGCGCGGCTTGCGTCACATGTCGTTTTGTCTAAAACGCCTTTGAACAAAGTGACAGCTGTTTTCTGTACGCGTTCTGCTTGCGCAACATCCACGGCAAATCGATTGCCTAAAGCGGCCACCATGGTGCTTCGAAGGTCGGAGCTTTCTTCTCTTTGTAAGAGGTCGTACAAAACGCCATGCCTGAGTGCGCCTTCAGCGGCATGCATGGTGTCAATTTGCATGAGATCGAAGAGGGCGCATAGAACTGCTAAACCGCCACCAATGACTGGTTTACGGTCTTCTTTTACACCTTCCAGCCGAAGCGCATCAACATTTCCAGACTTGATTAATTTTTCTTTGAGCCAATTCAGGCCTTCACGGGAGATCGTTTCTTCTGGCCATCCAGCAGCTTGCAGCACATCTGCTACCGCACCAATGGTTCCAGACGAGCCATAGGCAACATCCCATGAATTTTGAGGGTAAAGGGACAAAGCTTCGTCTAAAACTGCCTTCGCAGCAACTTCGGCCCAATCAAATGCGGAGGCAGAGAACTCCCCGTCTGCAAAGTATTTCATGGACCATTTCACGCTACCAACGCGATAGGACTCCATGGTTTGAGGCTTGAAACCTCTGCCTAAAATGATCTCTGTAGACCTACCGCCGATGTCAACGACTAAACGCTTTTCTTCAGATTGGGGAAGTAAATTAACAACGCCAGAATAAATTAAACGGGCCTCTTCTCGCCCAGAAATGACCTCGATGGGGAAGCCTAAAAGCTTCTCAGCATGGCTTAGAAATTCGTCTCTGTTTTTGGCTTCTCGAAGGGTTTGCGTTGCAACCGCGCGAACAAAATTAGGGCCAAATCCAGAAAGTCGCTCAGAAAATCGAGCTAAACATTCCCATCCGCGTTGCATGGCTTCTTGGGACAGCATTCGCTCAGCGTCGAGTCCGTTTCCCTGCCGCACGGTCTCTTTGAGGTATTCAACACGCCTAATGTGCCCATGCTCCAAAAGCCCAATTTCCAAACGAAAGCTGTTGGAGCCTAAATCGATGGCTGCTAATAATTGTCCGTTTTGCATCTAAATTCTTCTATCTTGCTCTGAGATACCGTCAAACTTTCTTATTTTGTGTCCAAAATTTGTCATTTTGATGACATTGGATAATTATTTAAATTTCCCCAGAATGGTGCGACCCAGTGAAAGCATGGTTCAAAATTATGCACTGTCTAGAAAATGACATGAATTTGTCACAATTGGGGGGTAGATTCAGTGAGTGCTGCAAAAGTGAGCCATATCTCTACTGGCGAACATGTTGCACATACAAACACCGAATATCAACCCTGAATCAAGGATTCAAACATGTTAAAAATCAAATCATGGGTCGCTGCATTGGGCTTAAGCGCCATTGCTGTTACTTCAATGGCTGCAGACCTAACAGGCGCCGGCGCTACTTTCCCGTACCCAATCTATGCAAAGTGGGCTGAGGCCTACAAGGCAAAGACGGGACACAGCATGAACTACCAATCTATCGGTTCTTCCGGTGGAATTAAGCAAATCAAGGCCAAGACAGTTGACTTTGGTGCGACAGATGCACCAATGTCTGCAGAAGATCTTGAAAAAGAAGGTTTGGTTCAATTTCCCGCCATCATTGGTGGTGTGGTTCCAGTGGTGAACATTGACGGCATCAAGCCTGGTCAAATTAAATTGTCTGGCGAGTTGTTGGCCGATTTGTTTTCTGGCGTGATACCCAAGTGGAATGACAAGAGAATTGCTGACATGAACCCTGGCGTTGTTTTGCCTGATGCTGCAATTACCGTTGTGCATCGTGCTGATGGTTCTGGAACAACCGCAGTGTTTACAGATTATTTGACCAAAGTGAATGCCAACTGGAAGGCTACCGTGGGTGCAGGCGCTGCCGTGAAGTGGCCTGCTGCCTCTTCTGTTGGTGGTAAGGGCAACGAAGGTGTTGCTGCCAACGTCAGCCGCATTAAAAACTCAGTGGGTTATGTTGAGTACGCTTATGCCAAGAAAAACAACATGCCCCATATCAACTTGCGCAATCAGGCAGGACAGTTTGTTGCCCCTGATGATGAGACATTTGCGGCCGCATCTGCAAGTACGGATTGGTCCAAGATTCCAGGTATGAGCATTTACTTGACAAACGCACCAGGTGCTAAGTCTTGGCCTATCACTGGCGCTTCATTCATTTTGATGTACAAGCAGCCAGCCAACAAAGCCAACTCTGCTGAAGTCATGAAATTCTTTGACTTTGCATTCAAAGAAGGCAAGAAAATGGCAGCTGACTTGGAATATGTGCCAATTCCAGATGCTACAACTGACTTCATTCGCAAAAGCGTTTGGACCAACGTTAACGTGAAGTAATGAAAAATAACACCCACTGAATGTTCGGTGGGTGTTTAACTAGCGTTTAGCTAAAGAGATTCCTATGAACAACGTCGATAGTTTGATGACTTCGCAAAAGCAGCGTATTTTGCGCTGGCAGCGCTGGCAGCGGTGGCAAGATTTTTTCTTTGAAAAAACAACCATGGTCTTTGCGCTTTCCACATTAGTGGCGCTGACCGGTATCATTG
>CANNNB010000099.1 GCA_947505995.1 Comamonadaceae bacterium | reverse complement strand
GTGTCTGTTTGACTGGTCTGAGCGTTCAATGTGGCCATGTGTCCGAACATCACTTCCATGGCTTCGGGCGTGCGTTCTTTCAGATAAAAATCTCGGCTGCGTCGATAGTAGAGGTTGGGTAAAACAACAAAATAACCCACGCTGGCCAATCTGCGGGCCATGTCGTGCAGCTCTTCTCGCTTACCGGGTGCGTCCATCAAAAAGAAAACGACAGGGTGAGGGCCGTCTTCCTCGGGAAAGACGACAAAGGTGTTCATAGAACCGTTGGCAGTTTGAATATCAATGTTCTCTTCGATCATTTCTTTCCTTCAGATGGCTGTTGATGCAGGGGGTCTGATATTTTTACCTCAAATCCAAGTTGCATGAATCAAGGTAAACCATTGAGTGAGGTCATATTGACGCATTCAAGAAAATGAAAATGTCTCCGCCATGGCGCTATTTCCTGAAGAAACAGCCCAAGGTGGGTGTGGCGTTTTGTCTGATTCAGAGGCTTTTTCATTCGGGGAAACGTGCGAGACGGCATTAGAATGAGTGCTATCTATGCAGATTCCTACTGATCCCAGCGTGATTCAAACGCCATCTTCTCGAGGGCCTTCGGTCCAATGGATCGGTGTTCAGTGGCAAGGGGGCTTTTATGCCTTGCCTGTTTCCTTGGTTGCGGCTGTTTTCAAGGCTGCCCAAACAGAAGCCGATCCCCAGCACCCTTATTTAGACGTTGAAGTCCACGACGGTGCGCCAGTCTTCATGCGTTCTTTCGAAGATTGCTTCGAATTAGGCTCGCCAGTTGTTCCTGGCCTTGAACAAGAAGAGTTTCGATGGGCGCTTATTTTGAATGTTCCTAGCGGTTCCCCCTTGGGTTGTCGCGTTCACCAAGTTCTGGGTCCCTTTTGGGATGAATTGAAATCAGAATTTGTACACCACGACGGGCAAGATTGGTACTTGATCCAGCCTCGCGGAGGCATTCATGCTTGAGACCCGCAAACTCAGTGCTCAGGTCAACCAAGACCTGAGGGGCGGTGTATGGTCATGGTTGCTGCTGCTTATTTGGGTCACCACCCTAGCGCTCATGGTCAGTGTTTGGATGGGTGCCAACTTTGAAACGCCACCGCCAGACAAATCACAAGAAAAAATGACGGGGGCTCACGCCAAAGTGTTGGAAGTGGTGAGTCGTTTGTCCACTTCTGTGGCCCCTGAGCAAGAATTAAACACAGAGGTCTTTGAGCAACTGGCTATGGTGAATGCACCTTTGCTTGAATTTGGCCAGTTGGCTGCCCGCGGGTTGAATTTACCGCCTGACACTAAAGATCCCTTGACGTGGCCTGGCAAAGTCAATGTCTTGTTGGACGATCTCAAAATACTGACCGATGCGCAAGAATCATTGCTCAGTTATTTTCGCGTGCGGGATTTGCTAGTAGGTTTGTACAAGCCCAAAGGCCCTGTCAATCCCAAGCAATTGGCTGAGGGCTCGGCAGGGCGAGGTTTTTTCACGGCCATTTCAGACTGGGCTCTGGTAGAGGTGCCTGTTGCTGCCGGTACTGCCACCGCAACTTCCCTCACGCCATTGGCAACGCCCAAATTAACGTGGGCTACTTTGGCCAAAGGCCAGTTGAAATGGCGTGAAATCAATGGTCAATTGGATGCGCTTGAGATGGAGGCCAAACAAGCTGAAGATCCTGCTCGAGCTAAGGTGGCCAAAGAGTTGGTGGCGCTGTTGGTGAAAAATGATTTGATGCAAACCATTCGAAAAACAGACGACGCATGGGGCCAGGTTGTTTTGGCGCAAGAGCGTTTGCAAAACGGTGTAGGCCAGTTGCCGTCAGTGCCCAAGGCCATTGTGGCGGAGCCCCCTTGGCATTGGTCGCGCTTGGCTTTTCCCGGCACAATTTCTGAAGGTTTGTTGGCATGCGTTTGCATGATGGTGCTGGGTTTGGCTGTTGCAGGGACCGGTTATGTGGCCAGACGCCAGCAACTGCAAGGGTTGTCCAGGCGTTGGCTAACTGTCTCGCAGCAGTTGGAAACGGCAGTGCGTTCTGTCGATGCGCCTTTGGCAAATGCCGTGACTCGAATTGAAGCTTTGTCGGCCGAGTTTGCACTGGTCATTGACAAGCTCAAGGGCATGCAGCAAGCCATTAAAGCCCCAGCAGACGCACCCCCAAAAACTTTAGAAGCGCAAGCTTGGGGTGCAGCATCACGTATGCAAGTTGAGCTTGAAAGTGATTTGAATTTGCTGCGTGAAAAACTGCTGAACATTCACCTTCAATTTAGCAGTGGTCAAACCCACGAAAACTTGGTTTACGATTTGTCCTTCACCACTGAAGCGGTTCAAACAGTGTTTGTGACGGCCAGAGATTTAGGCCGCTCTGTATCTTTGCTGAAAGACAGTTTGCAGCAAGTGGAGGCCGCAGGCGATGGTCACGAAATTGAAATCTTGATGACGCAAGTCATTGGCTTGAGAAATTCCGCCAAACGAATTGCAATCACATTGCAAGAGTTGTCTGCGCGTTTGCAGGTCGCTGTTGAAGATGTGCCCGAAGGCCGACGCTTTGATGCCGATGGCCGCACAGATGAAACCGGGAGGCCGCGTGTCAACCAACCGATTTGATCACTTGTCCTTGGTGGTGGCCGATGCCGAGCGCAGCTTGGAAGGCCTGCAACACAGCTTGCAAGGCGGCTCAGACGAGATGATGCAAGGCGCTTTGCATTGTCGCGATTTGTCGGGTGCATTGTCTATTTTGGGTCTGGATGCAGCTGCGGGTCTGATCGATGATGTTGCGCGTCAAATGACTTTGGGGCAGCCCAGTGTGATTGATGTAGCAAAGGGTCTGACGCCTGTATTGGCGAAAGTGATGAAAGACATTCAACTGGGTCAGGTCCCCAATTCCGAAGGGCAATTGAAAATCTGGGAGCCTTGGCTAGCCAGACTCCAAGTCCTGGTCACGCGCGACTCTGTATCACTCAGCAACTTTGAAGCCGTGATGCCTAAAGCAGTTGGCATGCAATTGGTAGGTGCTGCCGATCCTGGTTTTAGAGCTTTGCGATTAAAGGGTTTGAGCCTTATACAAAACGCCCGCATCCTGAACCAACGCGACGATGAACGTACCGTTCGTCAAATGGACGCCTTGCTCAGTGAGCTGCAAGATTGGTCGCTGCGTGTGGGTCAGGCGCCCTTGGCGCAATTGTTTCCTTTGTCGGGCCATGAATTGGTGGACATTTGGTTAGATGCCACCCTGCTAGAAAGCCTCGATGCCTTGCGCGACTTTGGCGCCAAAGCAGACAGCATCAAAGCGCAATCGCGCAGCCTCACCATCTACATGGATTGGGTGGCGCCCAGCCTAACGCACGAAGACTATGTGCAAATAGGTGAATGCCTTAAAAAAGTAGCCGGTCATATTAAGCGCACGCCTGAAGGATTTCGCTTGGTGTTTCCTTGTAGCCTGACCCGAATGCGCATGATGCCTTTCTTGCGCAATGGGCAGCGCTTTGTGGCCGCTGCTGGGCAGTTTGTTCAATTCCAACCGGATTCTGAAGATTCAGGATTTACGGGTACCCTCATGTTGCGTGCGGGCATTGAGAATCAAAACTTGCAAGTAGACCGCATGCTGCCGGCTGAGAACATGAATGTCTTCGATGTGCCCGAAGGCATAGAACGACCAGAAGGTGTTTGCGGTGTCACCCTTGACGGTACCGGTGAGATTTATTATTTCTTAGGCCCACAATGAAAGCCAAATACTTGCTTCAATGGTTGGGCGGCATGCTCATTTTGCTGGGCTGTGCCGTCTCAGCCCAAGCCGGTTGGACGCCTCAGGCCAAGGATGCAGTGAACCGTTTCCTTAAAAGCCATCCTTCATTGGAAGGGCGAGACTATTCTGTGCAATGGACCGAACCTCGAGGGGACTTACCCTTGTGCGACAAATTGCCAAGGGTCAATTTGCAAAGTCGAGACCGTGCCTGGGGCAAGATTTTCTTGTCCTTGAACTGCGAAGAGGGGCGGCCTTGGGTTCGTCCGGTCAGTATTTATGTGGCGGTCAGAGGGCGTTATTTGGTCACCAACCAGGCTTTGCGCAAGGGTCAGGCCTTGTCTGTGGCCGATTTGCAGTGGGCCGAAGGCGACCTCACCAAGATGGGCGACACCCTCCTGGAAGACCCTGAACAGGTCAAAAACATGGAATTGGTGCGGTCTTTACAGACTGGAACACCCCTCCGATTAAACGATTTGAAGCCAATGACCGTAATAAAATCGGGAGACCAAATTCGGGTCACTTTGTTGGGCAAAGGCTTTGCCATAGATACTTCGGGGCAGGCTTTGTCGGATGCAGGCATAGGTGGATCTGTGAAAGTTCGAATTTCTGACGGTAAAATTGTTCAAGGCACTGCAGTTTCCCAGGGCGCCGTGGAAGTGTTGATTGATTAAGGTACAGCATGATTATTAAAGTAAATGATGTTCGCGGGTTGGGACAACCACAAGCCACTGGCTTGAATGGTGGCTCGTCTCCTGCGCCTTTGCAACAAGCAGTACCAGGCAAAGCCGAACCCGCCGCAGTGATTGGTTTGAGTGAGGCAGCCAGAGCCGCTCAAGCGCTCCCTATGACCGCCCATATCGATCAACTCGACATGGACTTGGTTCAAGAAATTCGCCAGCGCATTGCTGAAGGCACTTTTGAAATTGATTATCAAAAAGTGGCTGGCAATTTGTTGGGCAACGCAGTAGCCGCTGTTCGCGCTGGCCGCGGCTAAGCTGTTTACCCTTTTAAACTTCAAAACCGCATGAGCTTTCAACATGCTCACGACTTGGTAGAGCAGGTCTCAAAAGCCGTGGCAGAACTTCGCACCACTTTAGAAAATCATGCGCTTCCCGGTCTTGAAACAGCCATCTTGAACAGCCAAATGGCTTTGAAGGCTTTGGAAGATCACCCCGGTGGTGTAGAAGGTTTGCGCCAATTCATTGCCACGCTGCCTGAAGAAGAGCAGAAGCAACTCAATACCCGTTTAGAGCAAGCGCGCTCTGATCACCAACTCAACTCAGAACTTATTCGTTTGGCCATGCAGCGCAATGCTGCTTTGCAAGCCTACGCCGCACAATCCTCTGCGGGCGCCACCTACTCTAGCGAGGGCGGTGTTTCGTTCTTGGGCGGTGGTCAGTTGCTTGGCAAGTTTTAAGACTTGCATACCCAGTGGGTTAGATGAAGTTTGAGCCTGAGCTAAGGCTTAAGCACCCAACATCGCGCGAATAGAAATCATGGCCTGCGTATGCAGTTGGCTAATGCGACCTGGCGTGAGGTCCATCACAGCAGCAATTTCTCGGTAAGACAAATCTTCTTGGTAGTGCAAGGCCACCACCATCTTCTGGTTCTCTGGCAGCCCTTTGAGAACCTCCGCCACCTGACCTAGAAACTGCTTGCTAGAAAACTTTTCTAAGGGGTCTGCAGACAAATCGGTTGGTAATAAATTTTCTGGAATGTCGTCAATGGGCAGCACATTGAACAAGCTGTCTAGCACTTGGTAATAGTCATGAGTGTCGAGCCCCGCCGCTTTGGCCACTTCTATTTCAGAAGGTAGGCGACCCAGAGTTTGCTCCAGACGCTGAGTTACTTTTTCAAGCTCATCCAGCTTGTCGCGCTGGTTGCGCGGCAAGATATCTTCCTTGCGGCAAGCATCGTAAATGGCACCACGAATGCGCATGCTGGCATAGCTCTCAAAACTTTGATTGGGCTGCGGTACGTAGCGCTGCAAAGCATCTAGCAAGCCCGTCATGCCCTCTTGAATTAAGTCGTCTAGCATGACATTGGCGGGCAGCCTAGAGCCAATCTGCGACGCTATTCTGCGCACCAGCGGTTGGTACTTCTTGAGTTGTTCGCCCAGGTCTTGTTGATACTTATTGGCCATGTCAGTTTGTCAATAAGTGACGTTTCAGAACTTCGGTGAGTTCTGGGAGGCCCGTCCAAGCACCTGCCAAAGGCGCATTCAAACGTTCAACATTCACGGTGCCGAGTACTTGCACTTCTTGCGACAAATAGGCCTTGGCGGTTTGTGCCAACCAATGGATGGCGTGAGTGAGTTGTTCTGACTCGCCCGCCAAAACAACGCGCCAAGATGCGGCCGTGCATCTGGCTTGTGCTTGCTGCATCCAAGCCAGGGTTTGCTGCAACTGCTCTGGCGCACAGCCGCTAATAGCCGTCATGTAAAGTTGAGCGCCATACCGCGCGAAACTTTCAGGTTTGCCGGTGGTGGCCGATACCAAAATGCTGTCAAACCGAATGCCGCTGCTGGTGAGGCGCTCAGCCAAGGGCAGCGTTGGTCGATCTATTCGATGGGTGTGCAAAGACAGGCTGTACCAAAGCGAAGAACCCAAGGCTGTTACGCCTTGGTCTAGTGCTACGTGGCTTTCTAAACTTTTAGACAGGTCAAACTTAACAGCGCAAGGCAGAGGCCAATGTTCCCTGTCGTTAAGGGTAATTTCGTCCACCCACAAAATAGTTTGGCCATCATGGGCCAATTCTTTGCTGATGGCATCAACCAATGGCAAGGTCAGTGCGGGCCTTGAAGGGCAGCACAGCACGTGCACGGGCGCCGTGTTGTTGCCAAACAAATAGCGCAGCCCAGTGGCCTGGTCCATCACATCTGAAGACTGTGTGTCACTCATCACGAATTCTTAATCCAGTCGTTCAACTGATCCATGAGGTGAACGGAAATTTGTTCGTCCGGAATGTCCAAGCGCCCCGAGATGGAGCGTGGATGCAATGCACGGTGGCTTAGGTAAGCGGTGTTGGCTTGGCTCAAATCTTCTGGCACACGTTGACCATTGGCCAAGAATAAGAGGGGTAGTTTGTGTCGAATGAGGCAATCCAACACAGGGCCAATTTGTGCAGCCTCGTCGGTCTTGGTAATGATGGCGCCAATGAGTGCTTTTTGGCCTTCGTTTTGCGTGGCCATCTGGTGCATCAATATCACATCTTCTTGCGTGCGCAAGTCGGTGGTGCTGCTCATCACCAAAATGCGTTTGAGCGAAGGCGCACCTTCTAGCAGGAGCTTGGCCTGCTCCAGCATTTGCGTATCGCGTTGGCTCACGCCTGCAGTGTCCAACAAAATCACGCGGCGATCTTTCATGCTGTTGAGCTTGGTGGACAAGTCGTCGCTGTCGCGCAACGTCACCACGGGCACACCAATGATCTTGGCATACACCTTGAGTTGTTCTTGCGCGCCAATTCGGAATGTGTCGGTCGTGAGCAAAGCCAGTTGATCGCGGCCATAGCGCAGCACGCAACGCGCTGCTATCTTGGCAATGGCGGTGGTTTTGCCCACGCCCGTGGGGCCAATGAATGCAAAGATGCCACCCGGATCAAACACCGACAGTGGGTCGAGAGTTTGAATTTTGGGTTCCAAAAGTTTTTGCAACCGATCAATCAAGCGTGAGTTGGGTTCGGCAGGCAGCGCGGCCAATTCGTCAGCCAATTCACCACAAAGCTGAGGCGAGAAACCCGCGTTAAGCAAGACGCGCAAGGCTTCTGCTTTCTCCGTTGATTGCGCTTGTATATCGTTCCAAGCGCGGGCAGACAAATGTGTTTGTAGCAGCTGCTTGACAGCTGAAAACTCGGCTAACAACTTTTCGACTTGTGGTGCTGTGGGATTGTCTGTGGCCGCATTCCCCGCCTCTGGCGAGAAGACAGAGTTTGAAGAAGTAGAAATTGTGGTGGTAATCGTAGGTGCCGAGAATGCAACACCTCCAGCCTCTTTGCGCTGCGACAAACTGCTCAAAGCTTCTGGCGAAATGGCCACAATTTCTACGCCTTGTGGTGTGTCACGGGTGGAGAGCACCATGGCATCTCCGCCGACTTGCTGGCGCACCAGCTTCAGTGCTTCGGTGGTATTGGCTGCGATGAATTTTTGGGGACCCATTTACAACTCCGCTTTAAGTGGGGCTGGCTTGAGAGCATAAAAACTTCTCAAACGTCAATTGTGTTTCCAACGGCAATTCAGTCATGGCTAGCACATGGGCTTGACTTCGAATCTTTTTGACAATGCGCGCAAATGTTAAGCGAGTTCGCGGGTTGCACACAATGACTGGCGGCAAGTTCTTGGCTTCCATGGCGTCTATGTGAGTAGATATTTCTGTGACCAAGAGGCGCATTAACGAAGGCTCAATCACGCCATCTGGTGCTACAGCAGCGGTGCCAATGGCCTGTTCTATGAGGCGTTCAAACTCTGGTTGCACACCCAGCACACGGGCTTCCAAAGAGCTGCCCAAGGCTTGCTGGAAAATGGTACGTCTCAAAGCTTGCCTAACCATGGGCAAGATATCCAAAGCATCCGGCGTTTTAGGGGCGTGCTCAGCGG
>CANNNB010000098.1 GCA_947505995.1 Comamonadaceae bacterium | reverse complement strand
CCAAATGGTGGGCTATTACAAACGCCCCGATTTGGATGCTGAAGCTTTTACAGAAGATGGCTTTTTCAAGACAGGCGATCAAGGTCAGCAGCGGGCGGATGGCTTACTGAAAATTACGGGGCGTTTGAAGGAGATTTTCAAAACCTCCAAAGGTAAATATGTGGCGCCAGCACCCATCGAAAACAAGCTCAATGTGCACCCCATGATTGAGATGAGCATTGTCTCTGGTGTGGCTCAGTCTGCTGCCTATGCCATGGTGGTCCTGGCGGAAGATATTCGTCCCAAAACAAAAGATCCAGAGATCAGGGCGGCTGTCGAGAAAGAACTCAGTGAGTTGCTGGTCAAGGTGAATTCAGAATTGGTAGAGTACGAAAAGCTTCGCATGCTGGTCATCGCCAGTGAAGCCTGGTCGATTGAAAACGGCTACCTGACGCCCACCATGAAAATCAAACGCAGTCGCATTGAGTCGTCTGTTGAAAGCCAAGTGCCCAGCTGGTATGAAAAATCCGGCAGTGTGTTTTGGGCTTGAAGGATGAATCGCTCAATTACAAACACAAACAGAGTTTTGGCGCACACCGGCGCTAAGTACCCCATTTTGCAAGCCCCAATGGGTTGGATTGCACGCACCCAACTGGCTTCTGCAGTTTCTAGAGCGGGCGGCCTTGGCATCATTGAAACTTCTTCTGGCGAAACAGAAAACTGCCAAGCTGAAATTAAAAAAATGCGAGAATTGAATTTGCCATTTGGTGTCAATTTGCCCATTCGATTTTTAAAAGACGATGCCATGTTGAAGTTTGTCTGTGCATCGGGGGTTAAATTTGTGACGACATCCGCTGGCAGTCCTGCCAAATTTATTCAGCCCTTGAAAGATGCGGGCATCACCGTGTACCACGCTGTTCCAACTTTAGATGCTGCCATGAAGTGTGTCGATGCGGGCATTGATGGTTTGGTGGTTGAAGGCTCTGAAGGCGGCGGTTTTAAAAACCCCGAAGACGTTTCAACCTTGGTTCTGTTGCAGGCTATTCGGGCTAAGGTTGAAGTGCCCTTGATTGCAGCCGGGGGCATTTGTGATGGCAGGGGCATGGCCGCAGCCTTTGCGCTGGGTGCAGAAGCCATTCAAATGGGAACGCGCTTTGTCAGTTGTGCAGAAAGCCCAGTTCATGACAACTTTAAAAATGCCATTATCAGTTCCAAAGAAACTGGGACATGGGTTCTGAATACCAAATCGACGCCATGCATTCGAGCTCTTAAATCAGAACGTACCAAAGCCATCTATGAGCAAGGCATCATGTCATTTGACGACATGAAAGGTATTTTGAACGTTTACTTCAAGGGGGACATGGAAGCAGCGCCTGCTTTGGCCGGGCAGTCAGCTGGGTTGATTGACTCAGTGAAATCTGCCAAAGACATCATTGATGACACCGTGGCAGAGTTCATGGCCATTTCAAGCAGAATGGGGCGAATGGCCCAAAACAATCATTTTGCTTTCAGCTAATTTTGATCGTGCTCTAAAAAAGATCTGAAATTCATGGCTGAATCAGATCTTTTTTTCAATTAGATTCAATTGCGTTTGATATCGTCTTCAATGGTGTTGCGCAAAATGCCAACAGCATCGACTTCAATTTCCACAACATCACCTGGCTTCATGAAAAGTTGCGGTGTTCTTTTGTTACCTACGCCACCGGGCGTACCACTCACAATGACGTCGCCTGGCTCAAGGGGAATGAAGGTTGAGATGTAGGCGATTTGGCGTGGAATGCTGTGAATCATCATGTCGGTTGTTGCACGCTGTAACTCAACACCATTGAGGCGTGTGCTTAGAGTCAATGTTTGACCTGGTTTGATTTCGTCGGCGGTGACCATCCAAGGGCCAAATCCGCCTGTGCGCCAGAAGTTTTTGCCTGCTGTCCACTGTGTTGTGAAATTTTGCCAGTCACGCACTGAACCATCGTTGTAGCAAGAATAACCGGCTATGTGATTCCATGCGTCTGCTTCTGAAATGCGGCGGCCACCTTGACCAATGATGACAGCAATTTCGCCTTCATAATCCAAACGATGAGACTCTGGTGGACGCATGATGGCTTGCCCATGGGCCACTTGTGACGCATTGAAGCGAGAAAAGATGGCGGGCTTTTCGGTGAGATCGCGCCCTGTTTCTTTCACATGATCATGGTAGTTCAAGCCAACACACAAAATTTTCTCAGGGTTGGGAATTACAGGCAGCAGTTCAAGTTTGTCGAATTCCAAATCTGGCTTGTGCTGGTTAAGTGCGTCAGCCGCTTGGGCTAACATTTTTTTGGCAATCAGAGTTTTGAGGTCTGGTGCCTCCGAGCCCAAGATGGGTGTGAGATTTAAAACTTGACTGCCTTGTACGACGCCGTAGCAAGATGAGTGATTGAGCAAAAAGCTGATGAGTTTCATGTTTGTTGAATGTGAAGTAATTGGTTGGATTGCAGTTGTTTCAATTTGCGGTGGAATAAACAGACATGTGATTCTGAACAATGTTCAAAATGACCTCCGCTAAGCAAGTGCAGTTAAGGGCTTGCGAGCATTGGGTGCTTCGCGTTCCTTCAGGGCGTCTGGCAATTGCGATGCATCACTTCTTCTTCAGAGATCACTTCACCGGTATATGCCCGAGGTGACCAGCGTTCGGTAAATTGGCTGTCGATGGCATAGTCAGCTTGACGCTGATTGGTCACGGGAGATGCTTGGTTCATGAAAGAAATTCCTGGAAAATTTAGAAAAATAATTGGGATTTGTGTTTGCCCATTACTTTAGCGCGAATTATGGGGCTATATAGTTAGTCATCGCTGGTTAGCATTCAGACTTGGTTTGAATCAGAGATTCAGTTACAAGCCCCGAAATTGGACTCACAGCGGGCAGGCCTCAAGCTCAAACGATTCACATTGTGTAATATGGCATAAGTTAAGCAGTTGTCAGGCGTTTCAAGGGTATGAACATCAATTGAGGCGTCAATGGGAGAAACGCAATGTTTTTAAGAAATCACTGGTACGTCGCCTGCAGGTCTGAGGAGCTGACTGACAAACCGTTGGGCCGAAAAATTTGCAATGAGTCCATGGTTTTCTTTCATGGCAAAAATGGGCAGGTCTCTGCCGTTGAAGATTTTTGTCCACACCGTGGCGCCCCCCTTTCGCTGGGCAAGGTCTGTGATGGGCAGTTGGTCTGTGGCTACCACGGATTGGTCATGGGATGCGATGGCCACACAGTCAGTATGCCAGGTCACAAAGTGCGAGGTTTCGAGCCCATCAAAAGTTTTCCCGTCATTGAACGTTATGGCTTTGTTTGGGTATGGCCAGGTGATGCAAACCAAGTTGATTTCTCCAAAATGCCTGTTTTTGAATGGTTTGAAAATCCTAATTGGGCTTATGGTGGAGGCATGTACCACATTGACTGTGACTACAGATTGATGATCGACAATCTGATGGACTTGACGCATGAAACTTATGTGCATGCCAACAGCCTTGGTCAGATCGAAATTGATGAAACCCCTAGTCGAACCGTGACAGAAGGTGACACCGTCATCACAAGCCGGTTCATGGAGGGAATCAAAGCTCCCCCTTTTTGGCAAATGGCCATGAGAGCAAACGATTTGCCGGACGACGCTATGGTTGATCGATGGCAAATTTGCAGATTCACACCCCCTAGCCATGTATTGATCGAAGTGGGCGTTGCCTTGGCTGGAAAGGGTGGATACTCCGCAGATCCCAAGGACAAGGCTTACAGTGTGGTAGTCGATTTCATTACCCCCGAAACCGATCAAAGCATTCACTATTTTTGGGGCATGGTGCGCCAGTTCAAGCCACAAGACAAAGCTTTAACAGCCCGCATTCGAGAAGGACAAGGAAAAATATTTTCCGAAGACTTGCAAATGTTGGAAATGCAGCAACGCAATCTTCAAGCGCGTCCTGACAGAAAGTTAAAAGTTTTGTCGATTGACGCCGGTGGTGTGATGTCGCGCCGTGTCATTGAGCGTCTTTTATCTTTGGAGAAAGCATGAGAAGTTTGAATTTACTCAACACCCTTTGTCAATTAAAATGGGCTCTGGTTCTGTGCAGTTTCGGTTTGAACTGTGGTGCTTTTGCGCAAGCCAATTACCCTTCAAAACCAATCAAAATTGTGGTCCCTTTTGGTGCGGGTGGCGTTGCTGATTTAACGGCAAGAACTGTTGCTCAAAAAATGAGTGACAACATGGGGCAAAGCATCGTGATTGAGAACAAACCTGGTGCGGGTGGTGTGGTGGCAACAGATATGGTTGCCAAATCGACGCCCGATGGCTACACCTTGCTGCTCATGTCAAATGCCACAGCAGTGAGCGCAGGCTTGTTCAAGTCTTTGCCTTACGACGCAGAAAAAGATTTCACACCCTTGTCTGTTTTAGGTTCATTTGACATTGCCATTGTGGTCCCCCAGGAATCAAGGTTTTCAAACCTGCAAGAACTGCTCAGCTTTGCCAAAGCCAACCCCGGTAAACTGAACATTGGCAGTATCAATGTTGGCAGCACTCAACACCTGGCCGCTGAATTGTTCAAAGGAACAGCCGCCATTGATGCGCAAGTAGTGCCTTTCAATGGCACGCCCGCTGTTTTGACAGCTTTGCGAGGCGGTCAAATTGACATGGCAGTTGAAATTCTGGCGCCTGTTTTGCCGCAAATCAAAGGACAAGCATTGCGTGCATTGGCTGTGACGGGCGATAAGCGAGCAGCTGCTTTGCCGCAAGTGCCTACGGCTAAAGAAGTCGGCATCAAAACGCTCTATGCAGCATCTTGGAATGCACTGGCTGCACCATCAAAAACACCACGCGATGTTGTTCAAAAATTGAATTTTGAAATTCAAAGTGCACTGAACTCACCTGAAGTTCGTAAAAAGCTGCAAGACATGAATATCGAACCGCAACCTGGAAGTTTGCAACAGGCGGCCGACTTGCTTAGCAGCGAAACCAAGCGATGGGGCGAGGTGATTCAACGCGCAGGTATTCCCAAGCAATAACTGGTAGACGCCTTAGATAAATTTCAATTTTAAGTCTCATGAGTCCAGGCTCAAAAGCCCGACGGCAGTTTCACGAATTAATTCAAGTGTGGCTTGTTGAGTGAGGGTTGTCGGTCGCTGCGAACTCACCACACTGCTTAGAGAAATGCTCAATTTGGGCTCAGAGATGGGCCGTGTTGAAAATGCCGATGGCTTGGTTGATCGTGTGACGGCATTGCGAGACAAGATGGCACTGCCTGCCCCATCCTCTACCAATTCCAAGATCGCGGGCACGCCATCAATTTCAAGCGCAATTTGGGGTCTGCAACCGACACCCGCCATTTCCGCCTCCACGAGCATGCGAATGGCATTGGGTCTTGTGGGTATGACCAAGGGGAGTAGAGACACGTTCTTCAAGCTGATGGCAGGATGGGGAGGGTCCTCCATTAATCCGGCAGGTCTGGCTTGAACCAGCCAGAGTTCTTCATCTAGCAGGTGGCGAATTTCGATGCCTGTTGTTGCAGTTGCGTTGTACAAAAGCGCGATATCAAGTCTGCCGCTCATTAAACTTTCTTGCATCGCCGCAGAAAGCCCTTCGGTAATGGACAGTTGAGCATCCGGCATCTTTTCCCTGAACGCACGTGTGAGTGGCACTGTTAATACTCGGGCAACGCTTGGAGGCATGCCCAGGACAACGCGGCCTGTCAGGCCATCTCTGGCCCTTGCCAGCTCTTCTCTGGCTCTTTCAACTTGGTGCAATATGCCTCGCCCGTGTGCCAGCAGCAGTTGGCCAGCTTCTGTGGGGCTCGCGCCTCGCCCGTTGCGCTTGAGCAAATTTTGGCGAAGCTCCACCTCGAGCAACCTGACCTGACGGCTCAGGGCAGGTTGTGCAACATGGAGTGCAATGGCAGCCTTTGTGAAGCTTCCCATTTCTGCCACTTTGACAAAGTATTCAAGTTGTTTAAGGTCCATTTTCATTGATTTTGCCATAACAGGATTAAAGATATGCTTTTTTGTTCTATCTGATAGTGGTGTGCCGACCTAGTCATTCCTAGGTCTTAATCTGACAATGACGAATCAAAAGTCTGTAATCACTGAATCTAAAACATGAAAAAAACTGCACAAACTGCAATACCTTGTTTGCTCATGCGTGGAGGGACTTCCAAAGGGCCATTTTTCAATGAGGCGGATTTGCCTGCCGATATTTCAAAAAGGGATGCGGTGCTTTTGGCTGCAATGGGCTCACCTGATCGGCGTCAAATTGATGGTTTGGGTGGTGCGCATCCTTTGACCAGCAAGCTTGGCATTGTTCGAAGAAGCAAAGTGCCCGGTGTTGCGCTTGATTTTTTATTTGCACAACTTCAGCCCGACAAGGACACCGTCGATACAACCCCCAACTGCGGCAATATGTTGGCAGCCGTGGTGCCCTTTGCCATTGAGACTGGCATGGTTGAAGTACAGGGAGACCAAAGCACATACCGTGTGCTCACCTTGAATACAAACATGCAGTGCGATATCTCAGTAGACACTTCGGGTGGCCTTGTTCAGTATGAGGGAAGCGCCAGAATTGACGGCGCACCCGGCACATCGGCGCCTGTGACCATCAACTTCTTGGACACAGCAGGTTCAGTTTGCGCTGGACTGTTGCCGACGGGCAAAGTCAAAGACACAATGACTGTGACTTGCAATTCTGAGTCCTTTACGCTCGATGTCACATGCATCGACAATGGCATGCCCTTGGTCATTTTCAATGCCAAAGATGTGGGCCGCACCGGTTATGAATCGGTTGCTGAATTGAATGCTGATACAGAACTGAAAGCCAAAATCGAGGCTCTCCGATTGCAAGTTTCTTGGCTGATGGGCCTGGGCGATGTCAGTCAAAAAAGTTATCCCAAGATGACCTTGATTGCAGCGCCCCAAAACGGAGGTGCTATTTCGACCAGAAGTTTCATCCCCCATGTCTGCCACGACGCCATTGGTGTTCTAGCGGCTGTGACAGTGGGCACAGCTTGCGTGTTGGAAGGCTCGGTGTGTGAGGGGGTGGCAGTCATGCCCCAAGGCGCCACCAAAAATGTGTCGGTAGAGCACCCCACCGGTGAATTCAGCGTTGCCTTGCAAACTGAACCTGCGCCTCATTTGCCCGGTGCGCAAAATGTCACACAAGCAGCGTTGCTTCGAACTGCACGCCTGCTGATGAGGGGTGAAGTGATGGTGCCAAATTCTATTTGGTCAGGCCATCAAGCCTAAGCATCAACTCTTTCAGACAATTTTTCATACGATAGGATTTCAACATGAGTCAGCAGAATCCCTTGATCATTGATTGCCACGGCCACTACACCACCGCCCCAAAAGCCTTGGAGGATTGGCGCAATGCACAAATTGCAAATTTGAATACGCCCGAGCTTGGTCCCAAAGTGGCCGATCTCAAAATCAGCGACGATGAATTGCGTGAGTCAATTGAAACTAACCAATTGCGTTTGATGAAAGAACGGGGTTCTGACCTGACCTTGTTCAGCCCCCGCGCTAGTTTCATGGCGCATCACATTGGTGATTTCAATGTGTCTTCCACATGGGCTGCCATTTGCAATGAGCTGTGCTATCGCGTGAACCAACTGTTTCCAGACAACTTTGTGCCAGTGGCCATGTTGCCTCAATCACCTGGCGTGGATCCATCAACCTGTATTCCTGAGTTGGAGCGTTGCGTCAAAGAATATGGCAATGTAGGTATCAATCTCAATCCCGATCCATCAGGGGGGCATTGGACATCCCCACCTTTGAGCGATAAGCATTGGTATCCCATTTACGAAAAAATGGTGGAGTACGACATTCCTGCTATGGTCCATGTCAGCACCAGTTGCAACAACTGCTTCCACACCACAGGCGCACACTATTTGAACGCCGACACCACAGCCTTCATGCAGTGCCTTAACTCTGATTTGTTCAAGGACTTCCCCAGCTTGAAGTTGCTCATTCCCCATGGCGGCGGCGCTGTGCCTTACCACTGGGGACGCTTTCGCGGTTTGGCGCAAGAGTTGAAGAAGCCTTTGTTGCAAGATCACTTGTTGAATAATATTTTCTTTGACACTTGCGTTTATCACCAGCCCGGTATCGACTTATTGACCAAGGTCATTCCCGTTGAAAACATTTTGTTTGCATCTGAAATGATTGGTGCGGTGCGCGGCATAGATCCCGAGACGGGCTACTACTTTGACGATACCAAGCGCTACATCGAGTCGTCCATTATTTTGAACGAAGCACAGCGATACCAAATTTACGAAGGCAACACACGCCGTGTTTTTCCTCGCTTAGATACGCACTTGAAGGCCAAAGGCCTCTAAGGATTCTCATCCATTAATG